>CAYUMA010000270.1:0-7434 GCA_964445675.1 uncultured Pseudomonadales bacterium
CAAAGCCGCGTCAGCGCCGATTCGTTGAGCGTTCTGCGCGCCGGGAGCTTGCGCAACTACACGTTGACGGCACCGGCGCCGCCACCACCACGCGCCGCACAACGACACTCGGCCGCGGCGTTCGCCGGCACCACGCGGCGCAACGCGCGCGGTTCCAGTCACGGCTGGCCCGGACACTGGTTTTTGCTGCCCGCAGCGACCGACACAGGCGAAGAGGATCCGCTCACGGCGCTGGAGACCGCCAAGGACCGAGTCCGCATTCTGCTCGACCGCTACGGCATCATCAGTCGTGAGATCGCCAACCGTGAAGGCGGCGCGTTTCGTTGGGCCGCCCTGTTCCGCGCGCTGCGCATCATGGAACTATCCGGCGAGATCGTCGCCGGTCTGTTCTTCCATGGCTTGTCAGGCCCGCAATTCGCCGCGCCAGCGGCAATCCGTCAGCTCGAGCGCGGCGCCAAGCTCGAATCATTCTGGGTCAACGCGACTGATCCGGTCGCGCCAACCGGCCTCGGCGTCGAGTGGCCCACGCCGCTGCCACACCGGCGCGCGAGCAATTACCTTGCTTTTTGCAGCGGCCGCGTCGTGCTCGTCGCCGAGGGCTACGGGCGCCGGCTCAGTTTCAGCGGCACGCTCGACGATGCGCAGTTCGTAGCTGCAACGGCACTGTTGTCGCACTTGCTGAGCGTGCGCCGGAAACTATCGATCGAAAGTATCGACGGCGGTGCGCCCGCCGCGAGCCCGTATGTCGCACGACTCGCCGACGTATTCGATGTTGCGCGTGATCACAAGGGCGTGGATCTACTGCTGCCCGTGGCGCGAATCGGCTGAGATATCGAACGGCGGGCTCCATTGGAACCGCTCGCGCAGCGTCCGATAATCGGAGTCGTCGTCGCAGCGCTCACCCGGCAGGTGCGGGTCGATACTGACCCACGTAACCCTGCTTTCGATCCCACCGTGCTGTGACGGTCGCAGTCCCGACGGTTCGTCGAACGCGCCAACAGCGAGGCTCACGTGGTCTGAGTCGTCGTATTCGAAGCACATTGGCGTGCCGCAATCCCCGCAGAAGCCGCGCACCGCCAACGGACTCGATCGACGCCGCGTAGGCTCACCCTCCCAGCGCACGGCGGTCTTCGCAAAATTCGCCATTACCGAGAACGGCGCACCGGTTGCCTTCTGGCACATCCGACAGTGGCAGTAGCTGACGAGGCTCGCGGCTGCGTGACACGCGAATCGAACGGCGCCGCATAAACAACCGCCGGTGAGAATCGCGGCGACCGAAGCCCGTTCGGAAACGGCCGGCGCCACGGCCGGGTAAACAACCTGATCTGCGTCGATCCGCTCGCCAACCATCACGTACGTGAACGGCACCGTGCCGGTGTTGGCGAGGTAGTGCGCGTGCGGCTGCCCTGCCGGAAAACACACGTACGAACCGCGCGTCAGCGCGAAGGCGACCTCGCCCAGATGCAACGTCGCCGCGCCCCCCAACGCATACAGGTGTTCTTCTTCGTGCGTGTGGTAGTGCGCCGGACGGGTATCCGATCCCGGCGACAACTCGAGTACGCCGAATCCGATCTTCGCGCGCTCGGGCACATCGGACAGCGCCCTGCCGCGAATCTCGCGATCGGTGCCCGCGTACCAGAGTTCCCACGGTACGGCCGCTTCGTGAACAGGCGGTTTCATCGCGGCGGATCCCAGTCGCGATAGGCCGTGTACGCCGGGGCCTGACGGTTGGAGGGTTTTGCGAACTGGATCGCCAGCCATTCGAACCACTCGGCGAAGCGCGGGTGTAACTGTTCCTTGCGCCCGGTCTCGACGACGACGTGGAGCTTGCGCCACATCACTTCGATGAGGCCGCCCGTCAGCTCGTGCGCCAACCGAAACGCTGCGATCTCCCGATACACGAGCAGGCCCATCGTTTCATACGTCATGATGATGATGAACGACGCCTGCTCGTAGTCGGGCCCTCTGGAATGCAGATCCTCGGCACTGATGTCATCGGGTAGATTCCTGATCATCGTGACGGCGCGAGCGAACTCGGCGTTGTAGAACTGGCGCATCAATTCAACCGCGACCATGTCGCGCCGTTGGCCGCGGAACTCGATCAGTTGGAAGACTGCAAACGCACCGCCCCCCAGGATCGTCAGCGTCCCGAGTATTTCCGCGACATTCGCGTAGAAAGTCAGATCGCGCACGTAGTCTCCTTCCGTGTGTCGTCGCGTGGATGTGTTGGCGCTCTCAATGAACAGCTAGGATGCCACCGCGAAAATCCAATTGCACAGGACGCGGCGGCAGCCTCGCGCGCGACGAGCCAACTCTGCTAAGGTCCACCGATCCGCCGGCCAAATGATCCAATGACCCGAATTCCCATCAGCGTCTGGTGCGTGCGCGACCCACGATCGGCAACCGATCGTCTAGGCACGCTGCTCGAACCGTTCGTCGAACACTGCCACTCCGGCTCGTCACGCAGCTTGCGCGCACATCTGGCGCAAAGTACGGCGCTGCCCGATGTGATCGTGATCGAGCGCTGGGACCCCGCACTGGCGACGCTGCTCGACGACCACCCGCGCGTTTGGCTCGACCCGATCGCCGCAAGTCACGAAGAGATCGTGGTGCCCGCAGACGCGCTCGATGGCGGCCAGCTTGCGGCAACGCTCGTGACCGCGGTCAATCTCGGTCACGCGCGCGTGATCCGCGACGCGCTGCATTCGGCGCGACAGAGCGAATTCGCACCGTCGCGCGAACCATTACCCGATCTCGACGACTTCGCACTGCACTTTCAAGGCCGCTGGAGCATCGACGGCAGCGCGCTGACCGGAGCTGAGACGCTGCTGCGCTGGAACGGAATGCCGGTGCCGACGCTGGCGCCCGAAGCGCTCGTTGCCGCGGCCGAACATCGTGGCGACATGCGGCGGCTCGGCGACTGGATCATCGCGCGCGCGTGCCGCCACGCGGCGGAGTGGCGGTCCTTCTGGCCGCTGCCGATGCGTTTGTCGATCAATATCTCGCCACTGCAGCTTGCCGCTGACGACTTTGCCGGGGCGCTCGCAGCCGCGCTCGACGCCAACCGTCTCGATCCGGGATCGATCGAACTGGAGATCGCTTTTTCGGCACTGCCGCGTATCGCCGAACGTCACGGTGGAGTCATTGCAGATCTTTACGATCTTGGAGTCGGTTTTGCGCTCGACGGCCTCGGCGAAGGCGTGCTCGATCCGGCGCTGCTGACGTGGTTGCCGGCAACGACGTGGAAGTTCCACCGGTCGATGATCGCGCGCGTGCCCGCGGATCGAGCGACGTCGACGTTGATCGCGACGCTTGCGGACGCAGCGCGCGCGCAAGGCATCCTCACGGTTGCGGTCGGTGTCGAACGCGAGGATCAGCGCGCCGCGCTCGAGTCGCTCGGCTGCAACGCGCTGCAGGGATACCTGTTCGCGGAGCCGCTGCCGCCAGCCGAGTTCGCGGCGCTGCTCGCGGCCCACAGCGAGCGCAACCGCGCGCGAACATGATGCGTTGCGCGCTGATCACACATCCGGATTGTCTGCTGCACGAAATTCCGGACCATCCCGAGCGCCCGGCGCGACTCGTCGCAATTCTGAATCGGTTGGTCGAGACCGGCCTCGAGTCGCAACTCAGCTATCGAGCCGCGACGCCGGTGGGCATCGCGGACTTCGAACGCATCCACGACCCCGGATTCGTACATGGCTTGTATGCGGAGATTCCAAGCCACGGCATCGTCGATGTGGATGCCGACACGAGTCTCTCCCCGATGAGCATTCACGCCGCCGAACTCGCCGCGGGAGCCGTCAACGATGCGGTCAATCTCGTGCTCAGCGGCACGACGCGGCGCGCATTCTGCGCAGTGCGTCCACCGGGTCATCACGCCGAAGAAGATCAGGCGATGGGGTTTTGCTTTTTCAACAACGTAGCGCTAGGTGCGAGCGTTGCGCTCACGTATCCGGGGGTCGAGCGCGTCGCGATCCTCGATTTCGACGTCCACCACGGCAACGGCACCGTCGACATTTTTCGTGAACGCCCCGAAGTGCTCGTCTGTTCGAGCTTCCAGCACCCGCACTATCCGCATCGGCTCTTCGACCTGCAGCGCCCGAACATCGTCAACACGCCGTTGGCCGCCGGAACGAAAGGACACGGTTTTCGCAACGCCGTCGAGCGCGACTGGCTGCCGGCGTTGGCGCGCCATCGCCCCGACCTGATACTCGTGTCGGCCGGCTTCGACGCGCACATCGAAGATCCGCTCGGAGACCTCGAACTCGTCGAAGACGACTACCGTTGGGTCACCGATCTGATCGTCGCCGAGGCCAACACCTATACAAAGGGCCGCATCGTGTCGGTGCTCGAAGGCGGTTACGCACTGGGCGCCTTAGCGCGCTCGGCAGCGACTCACATCGAAGCACTGCTCACCGGAACTTAGTCGCCTACTTGCCCTTGAACTGCGCATCGCGCTTTTCGAGAAACGCCGAGACGCCTTCGCGGAAGTCGGCAGAGCGACCTGCTTCGTTCTGCAGGCGCGCCTCGAGGTCGAGTTGCTGCTCATACGCGTTGGCCCACGTATCCCAATACGCGCGCCGGATCAGCGCGAGCGAGCGGGGACCGTTGGCGAGCTGGCGCGCGATACCCATCGCGCCTTCCATCAACGCGGCGTTGTCGTCGTACACACGATTCACCAAACCCCATTCGAGGGCTTTCTGCGCCGGCAGGCGCTCGGCGAGCAGCGACAGTTCGACCGCACGACCCCAACCGATCATCCGCGGCAGCATGAACGTCGAGCCGCCGTCGGGAATCAATCCGATCCGCGCGAACGCCTGCAGAAAAAACGCGTTCTTCGACGCACACACGATGTCGCCCATCAGCGCGAAGCTCATGCCGACACCGGCGGCCGCGCCATTCACGGCAGTGACGATCGGCATCGGCAGATCTCGCATCGACAGCAGCAATGGGTGGTAGCCCGATCGGAGGCCATCGCCGGCGCCCTGCATCGCCGCGCTGTTGCGGTCGGCAAGGTTTGCGCCCGACGAGAACGCGCGTCCTTCGCCAGTCAACAACAGGCAACGCGCGTTGGCGGTATTGGCCACCTCGCGCACCGCCGCCGTCAAGTCGGCTAACATCTGACCGCCGACCGCATTGAGCACTTCGGGATGATTGAACTTCAGCACCGCGATGTTGCCGTCGAATTCCAGTGAAACGCGTTCGTACGCCATGACTGCTCCTGAGGGTTGTTGATTGCGTCGAGCGCGACGCAGGTTCGTACGATAGGCTCCAAGCCGATGCAGCGAAACCCCTGGCATAACGACTATCCGCTGACTCCGCAGCGCGTCCGCGAAATTCTCGCGCTGGACCTGCCGGACGTCGCGGCGACCGACGTCGTGGTGCTCGGCGAAGGCTGGGACTTCTCGACGTTTCTCGTCGACGATACGTGGGTGTTCCGTTTCCCCAAACGCCGGCAATGCGCGCGGCCACTCGCGCGCGAGCACAAAATGCTCGAAGCACTCGCGGGTCCGCTCGCAAACGAGCCGATCGCGATTCCGCGCAATCGCTACTTCGTGCGCGAACCGATCGACTTCGCGCTCCCGTACGTCGGCTACCCGTTCCTGCGCGGCGATGCGCTCATCGATTGTCCACCCGGCAGCGTCGACGCATTCGAGATCGGTCGCCAACTCGGGGACTTCCTGCGGCGTGTGCACGCCGCGGCGCCGATCCCGGCACCGCGGATCTATCACGACACGTTTCCGGCTGATCTCGTCGATTTTCGGCGCGAATTCGCGCAGACCAAATCCCTGTTGCCCGCGGCAATCGCCGCGGCGTGCGAACGATTGTTCGCACAAACGCCGAGTCGGGACGAGAGGCCACCCGTCTTCCAACACGGCGACCTGGGTGTCGAACACATCCTCGTCGATCGCAGCCGCAGTCGGATCACGGCGATCATCGACTGGGCCGACGCCGGTTGGGGCAATTCGGTGGGCGGTCTGGTAGGCCTGTGGGCCTGGGGTGGCGACGCCGCAGTCAGTGCCGCGCTACCCGGGCCCGAACACACATTGTCTTCGGCGGGTTGGGCGCGCCTGCGCTTGTGGGGCGTTGCCTACGCGATCGGCAGCGCCTACTACGGCTATAAAGACCAACGCGACCGTCTACACGCGACTGCGTTAGGCTGGCTCGAACGAATGCACCGCGCTGGCCAGCTCACCGACCCGGAAACACCCGATGTCTGAGTCCGAACTTGCACCGCTGAAGCGTCTGATCATCGAGCGCGCGTGCGAGCAGCTGTCGATCGAATATGCACGCGCCGTGGATTTTCGCGACTACGACGCGTTCGTCGAACTGTTCGTCGACGACGCGCTGCTCGACCTCGGGATGCTGCTGAAGGGCAAGGCCGCGATTCGTACGTCGATGCAGAAACGATCCGACGAGGTCCGCACACGTCACGTACTCACCAACATCTTCATCGAGGTGCAGGATTCGTTGCACGCGCGCGGAATCTCCTACCTGACGTTGTACAGGCACGTCGGCGCCGAGAGCGCGCGGGACGCACCGATTCTCTCAACACTGCCAACGGCCGTCGGACACTACGAGGACACCTTCGTGAAGACTCCCGCGGGCTGGCGCTTCAAGACCCGCACGCTGCACGTTGCATTCCGTAATCCCAACACAGTCAAGGCGTAGACCGCTTTCGACACTTATGGCGATAATGCGACGCATGCACGAAACCATCGCCATCGAACTTGGACTCGCGAAGGTCGCTGAAGCACCGCTGCTCGCGCGCATCTCGCGCGACTACATCGAGCACGGCCTCAACTGGCGCTGGCAGCCGGGACAGATCCGTCGGCTGATCCAGGACCCCGAGTCCGTCGCACTGTGCGCGCGGACACAACCATTGCGGCGGCACGATGTCGCTCTGCCGACGCGTTACAAAGGCGGCGACATACTCGGGTTTGGCATCATGACGTACGGGCTGGAGACGGCACATCTGATGTTGCTCGCGGTACTGCCGCGCGCGCGCCGTCGCAATATCGCATCGAAGCTGCTCGACTGGCTCGAAGAAACCGCGACCACCGCCGGTGTCAACCGCATCGAACTCGAGGTACGCGCCGGCAACGTCGTCGCGCGCTCGTTCTACCGCGAACGCGGCTACCACGAGCGCGACTATCTCGCCGGCTACTACAGCGGTCAGGAATCCGCGTTCCGCATGGCGCGCAATCTGCGCAAATCTTGACCACGACGATTCCCTTGAGCGTCGGGACGCTCGCGGCCCCGGAAATCCTGCGCGCCCCGCATCAGGAGAAGCTGCGGTTCATCGAATCGATCAAGGCCGGTAGCCTCGACCATGTGTTCGTCGCAGATCACATCAGTTTTTTCGTCGGCACCGGCATGGACGGATTGATCAACGCCGCCACGCTGAGCGCGTTGGATCCGACCCTCAAAGTG
>CAYUMA010000271.1:0-1576 GCA_964445675.1 uncultured Pseudomonadales bacterium
CAGCAGGGCGATCGCATATTCGCATTGACGAATATATCACGGGTCTGTATATTCGGTTACACGAATATGACGGGAGGGCATTACTGGTCGGGAGGGAACCACTTGTCGGGAGGGAACTTCTTGTCGGGATCTCTCGTGCGATGGATCAAATTCACCGTAGCGGGAACAGCCGGATTCGGGGTACAAATTGCGGCTCTGGCAGCGCTCACACAGATCGCCGGACTGCACTACCTCGTAGCGACGGCCATCGCCGTCGAGTTGGCCATTGTCTGCAACTTTGTATGGCACGAGCGGTGGACGTGGCGGGATCGGCCGGCCGTAAGCTCGCGCGATCGATGGACGCGGTTGCTGCGCTTCAACGCGCTCACAGGCGTGACGTCGATTGCGGGCAGCGTCGCATTGACGGCGGTATTCGTGGAATTGGCTTCGCTCTCGCCGATCGCCGCCAACATCGTCAGCGTCATCGTCCTCGGCGTGGTGAATTTCGCCGGCGCGAACACGCTGGTGTTTCGTAGCGCAGTAACGATTGCCGTGGTGTCACTTTCGGGCGCTGCGAGTGCCGACCCGCTCGAAGCAGTCCTGCAACCGAAGACCGCCAAGAGTTTCGCGCGCTACGTGGCCGCCGTCGAAGCGCGCCGTGCGCGCGAGTTACAGAATAACGAACCGTTCCTCAACATCGAACGCCAGTCGCCCGCGGAACTGGAGCGCAGCCTGGCCGCCCTCCGCAAGGGCGAGATCGTCGTCTTGCGCGGGGTGACGCCCGAGGACGGGTCGGGCAGCATTTCGGTCGACGGCGGCACGGTCAACCACTGGCGCGGCACCGTGTTCGTGCCGAACGTGAAACTAGATGAGCTGCTGAAAGTGCTACAGGAGCCGCAGTCCGACAAGCACAAGCAGGAGGACGTGCTGTCGTCGCGGGTGGTCGCACGAGACGGTGATTCGCAGACGGTCTATCTTCGCCTGCGCCGAACCAAGTTCGTCACGGTCGTGTACGACACCGTGCACGACGCCGAGTACCGCCACCTTGCGCCTGACCGTGCACTGAGCAACAGCATCTCGACACGGGTCGTCGAGATTGAGAACGCGGGCACGCCGCGCGAGCGCGCCCTGCCTGAGGGCAATGATCGCGGCTACATGTGGAACTTGAACTCGTATTGGCGCTACAAGCAGTACGGCAACGGCGTCCTTATCGAAATCGAGTCGCTGACGCTCAGCCGCGACCTCCCGCCCATTATCGGCACGCTCATTCGCCCGATCGTCACCAACACGGCGCGCGAGTCGATGACGCGAACCCTCGCCTCCGTCCGCGCCCGCTTCGCCGAGTAACCCTTCGACTCGCGGCCGCGGCTATAGCCGCGGCCACCCGCAGCGCAAGGCCGGGTTGTACACTGTTCCTGATGGTTGATCTCGCCGGCCTCGAGCTCGCCGAGCTCGAGTCCTTTGTCGAGTCGCTCGGGCACAAGCGCTTCCGCGCCAGGCAGATCTATCGGTGGATCTGGAAGCGCGGCGTGACCGACTTCGCGCACATGACGGACCTGAGCCAGGAGCTGCGCGCGGCCTTAGCAGGCGCCGCCAC
>CAYUMA010000272.1:0-2357 GCA_964445675.1 uncultured Pseudomonadales bacterium
ACGACCCGGTTCGTGTTGACGATCGGCAGGTACGCGCGAACCTGCTCACCGCGTGCCAGCGCCGGTTCGGCGAGGCGGATCAGTTCGTTGTCGAGTGCCATGTCGAGATCGTGATCCTGCTTGTGCTGTGCGAAGGCGCCGAGGAAGTCCTCGGGTTCTTCTGCCGGAGCGAGGATGCGCGACAGATCGAGTCCTTTGGCTTTCCAGTGTTCCACCGCCGCGTCGACCTTCAACGCATCGACCCGGCCGACCATTTCGTTGACCGAGTAGAAGCCAAGCTCCGCCATGATCATCCGCAGTTCCTTGGCGACCATGAACAGGTAGTTGATGACGTATTCGGGTTTGCCGCTGAATTTTTTGCGCAGCTCCGGATCCTGCGTTGCCACGCCGACGGGGCAGGTATTCAGATGGCATTTGCGCATCATGATGCAGCCGAGCGTGATGAGGGGCGCGGTCGCGAAGCCGAATTCCTCCGCGCCGAGCAGCGCGGCGATCGCAACGTCGCGGCCGGTTTTCAGCTGACCATCCGTCTGCAGCACGACGCGCGAGCGCAAATTGTTCATCACCAGCGTCTGGTGCGTTTCGGCAATCCCGAGTTCCCACGGCACGCCGGCGTGTTTGATCGACGTCAGCGG
The DNA here is from genome assembly GCA_964445675.1 of uncultured Pseudomonadales bacterium. Lineage (GTDB taxonomy): Bacteria > Pseudomonadota > Gammaproteobacteria > Pseudomonadales > Azotimanducaceae > DATJGR01. The sequence continues at coordinate 636 of CAYUMA010000272.1, forward strand.
TGACGCGCCGGTGCCGCCGGTGTCCCCCGCGATGACGAGGTGATCCGCACGCGCCTTCGTCACACCGGTTGCAACCGTGCCGACGCCGATTTCGGCGCCGAGCTTCACGCTGATGCGCGCCTCCGGATTTGCGTTCTTCAAATCGTGAATCAGCTGCGCAATGTCTTCGATCGAATAGATGTCGTGATGCGGCGGCGGACTGATCAGGCCGACGCCGGGCGTCGAATGGCGGATGCCGGCGATGTATTCGTCGACCTTGCGGCCGGGCAATTCGCCGCCTTCGCCGGGCTTCGCGCCTTGCACGATTTTGATCTGCAGCTCATCCGCATTCGTCAGGTAGTCGATCGTCACGCCGAAACGACCGCTCGCGACCTGCTTGATCGCGGAGCGCTTCGAGTCGCCGTTGGCCATGCGCGTGAAGCGGACCGGGTCTTCGCCACCTTCGCCGGTATTAGATTTGCCGCCGATGCGATTCATCGCGATCGCGAGTGTCTCGTGCGTCTCGCGCGAGATCGAACCCAGACTCATCGCGCCGGTGACGAAGCGCTTGACGATTTCACTCTCGGACTCGACGTCGTCGAACGGCACCGGGCCGCCATTCGCGTTCGTGTTGAACGTGATCAACCCGCGCAACATCGCCTGCCGCGTACATTCCTCGTTGGTGTGTTTCGAGAACCGCCAGTACGCGTCTTCGCTGTTGGTGCGCGCGGCAACCTGCAGTTCTGCGATCGCAGCCGGATCCCACATATGGCGATCGCCGCCGTTGCGCCAGTGAAAGTCACCGGGATTCGGTAATGCCGGCAGCGGGATCACGCCGTGGCCGGGATAGCCGAGCGCGTGACGCCGCTCGAGTTCCTCCGCGAGCACGTCGAAGCCGACGCCCTGCACGCGGCTGGCGGTGCCGGTGAAGCAACGTTCGATCACGTCGTCGGCGAGTCCGATGGCCTCGAATATCTGCGCGCCTTTGTACGACTGCAGCGTCGAAATGCCCATCTTCGCCATGACTTTCAGGATGCCCTTGGCGGTGGCTTTGCGGTACGCGTGCACGACGTCGTCGTCGCTCTGCAGATGGTGGGCGTCCACCAGGATGCCGTCCGCCCGCGCGCGCCACAGCGCTTCGAACGCAAGATACGGATTGATGGCGTCGGCGCCATAGCCGATCAGCAACGAATGATGGTGCACCTCACGGGCTTCGCCGCTCTCGACGATGATGCCGATGCGCGTGCGCGCGTGCTCCCGGACCAGGTGATGGTGCACCGCGCCGGTTGCGATCAACGCGCTGATCGGCACTCGCGCTTCCGAAATCGCGCGATCGGACAGCACAATCAGGCTCATGCCTTCATCGATCGCCTGCGATGCCTCGGCGCAGACTCGATCGAGCGACGCGATCAATCCGGCGCGGCCCGAGCTGCGCGGATACGTGATGTCGATCGTGCGCGACTTCCAGCCGCGGTGGTTCAGGTTTTTCAGCGCCGCGGCTTCGTCGTTGGTCAGGATCGGATGCGGGATGCGCAGCCGATGCGCGTTGGCCTGCGACACGTCGAGCAGATTCGCCTCGGGGCGGACGTAACATTCGAGCGTCATGATCACTTCCTCGCGGATCGAATCGATCGGCGGATTGGTGACCTGCGCGAACAACTGCTTGAAGTAGTCGTAGAGCATGCGCGGCTTTTCGGACATCACCGCGAGTGCGGCGTCATTGCCCATCGAACCGAGCGGATC
>CAYUMA010000273.1:0-4656 GCA_964445675.1 uncultured Pseudomonadales bacterium
ACGATCGGCCGATTCGCGCGGGCCACGGCCGCCCAACTGATGGCGCACGTCGGTCAGATCGACGTCGATTCGATCCGCCGACAGGTTCGTAAAGGGGTTACTGGATCCACCGATCGCGCGCCAGCTCGCCCGCAAGCGCGCGCCGACGGGATCATCGCCACCTGCGATGACGGTGCGCGCGTCGAAATCCGGCGGCGCAAGCGCAAATGCATGCACCAATCCACGCACTCGGACCCGATCGGCGACCGCGAGGCCTGGCAACGCCAGCGTCGCCGTGTCGATCTCGTAGCGGGTCGGATCGGCGTCCGTGGCCGGGGGCGTTCCGGTGCCGGCGAAATCGAAGGCGGCCGGCCGCAGCCCACCGAGCTCGACGAGATCGACGATGAGCGGGTCGACCTGCACGACATCACCCGCAAGCGCGGTGATCTCGAGGCGTACCCAGCCGGCAGTGGCGTCCAGCGTCTGCGCATTGGCAACCAGCGCGCCGAACGCGACGATCCGTTGTCCGACCGAGATCGCGTTCTTGTCTAACGGCCCGCCGAGCGTATGCACGCGGGTTTCGTCACCGATGAGGACGTCAATCGCGCCGCGAAAGTCATGCCCGCCATCGCGCCGATGGACATCCGCGCCACGCACCGTCAGCGTGTCGCCGACGCGCGCGGTCACCACGCCGCGCAACGCGTCGCTCCTCGACCACGGCACACTGCTGCCGGCCAGCACCACCGATGCCGTGAACGCACCATCAACAACCGTGCCTTGGGCGACAACCGGTGTATCCAGCGCGAGCGCCGCGATTGCATCCAATCCGGCGACACCCACGAAGGACTCACCGTCGATCTCCCACTGCGTGTCTGCGCTGGTTACAAACGTCAGCCGGCCAAACTCACCTTGACGCACATGAAACGGACGGACCTTCAACGTGACGCTGCGGGCAGCCTTGTCGACCGACGCGAGAACACCGCGCGCGCGATGCTCACGGTCGCGTTCAAGTTCCGGGACGACCGCGAGAAACGGCTGCACGGTGACATGCGCCGGGCTGGCCGCCAGATCGATCACGTTGCTCGCCGCGAGGTCGAAGTCGAGCGTCACTGCTGCCGGCACGCCTGGGGCGATGTGCACCACACCCGTGTCGGGCAGTTCAATCGCGACCGATAGCCGGGTCAGCGGCTTGCCGTCCGCGCCGATCGCAACGACCGGCACCGCGGCACCGTTGGCGTCCTGCACGACGATCTGCGCATTCGTGAAGTCGAGGCCGACAACGACGCGCGAATACGTGCCCACCGGCACGGTCGCGATCGTCAGGAACTCGGTGAGATCAACGAGCGCGGCGAAGTCGATACGCGTCGTCAGCGGAACGGTCTCGATGACAGCGCCATTCGCCCGTTCGAGCCGCAGTGAATTGACGTCGACCGCGTACGTCAGAAAATCGGCGGCCGCGTCGCGCACGCCGACGGTCAACTGGCCCGTGCTTGCGGCCACCACCGGCGCGGCTGCAGTACCCCCGCCGCCCGCACCGCCGCCACAGCCGGACAACAGTGCAATACCCAGCACAGCCGCCCACAACATCCCAAAACCGCGTCTCGAACTGCCTACGCGCACCATGAAGTTCTCCACCGTCACAATTGAGGTCACGGGTATCAACGGGTGGGGGACAAAAGCGTTGACCGGAACACGACGCCGCGGTGCAAAACCACGACTGGGTCCCGCCGCGAACGCCGCTGACCATCAGGCCGGAGTGGTCAATCTCAGCCGATGCGCGCCGATTGCCCGCCGTCGACCGCGAGGCAGACGCCGGTAATGAAGCGCGCCTCGTCGCTCGCGAGGAACAGCGCCGCGTTGGCGACGTCCCAGCCGCTGCCCATCGCGTGACCGAGCGGCACCTGCGCGTCGCGTTGTGCGATCACGGTCGCGCGATCGCGGCCGGCGGCCACGTTGCCTTCGATCGCCATCGGCGTGTTCATCAGGCCGGGCATGATCACGTTGGCGCGAATGTTGTATTCGCCGTTGCCGATCGCCAACGACTGCGTAAAGGCGTTGACCGCGGCCTTCGATGTTTTGTACGCGATGATGCCGACGGAGCACACGGCCGCAATCGACGAGATGTTGATGATCACGCCGGCGCGCTGCGCGCGCATCAGCGGCAGTGCGTGCTTGCACGTGAACATCACGCTTTTCAGATTCGTCGTGTGGATGCGGTCCCACACCTCTTCGGTCATGTTGCTCGGGCCGCGGTCGCCGGCGCCGATGCCGACGTTGTTGTGCAGGATGTCGATGCGGCCATAACGCTCGGCGCACGCGTCGATCATCGCTTTACACGCCGCCTCCGACGTGACATCGGCCTCGTGGGCGACGCCCATCCCCCCTTCCGCGACCACCATCGCGAGCGTCTCTTCGGCAGACTTCACGCGGCGATCGACGAGAAACACCGTCGCGCCTTCCTGCGCAAAGCGCAGCGCGGTGGCGCGGCCATTGCCGATCGTCGCACCCGGTGTCTGCCCGGCGCCGACGATCAACGCGATTTTTCCTTCGAGACGTCCCGCCACGTTGCGCCCCCCGTCTCAGACGTCAAAACCGGGCAGACCCGCGTCGGCCTGCACACCAAAACTGTTGAGAGCCATCGACACAAGATTGTACTGGCCAACCGTGAACACGATGTCCATCAACTGTTTTGTATTGAAGTGCTGCGCGAGGCCTTTCCACGTCGCGTCGCTGACATGCGCGTCGGCGTGTAGTTCGTCGGTCGCTTGCAGCAGCAGACGATCGACGTCGCTCCAACCCTTCGCGCTCGGCCCGGCTTTGATGCGGCGGATTTCGTCGTCGGTGATTTTTGCGCGGCGCGCGATCAGCACGTGCTGACCCCACTCGTAGCCGGACTTGCACAGATAACCGATCCGCAGAATCACCAGTTCGCGTTCGCGGATCGGCATCGTCGATTTGCCCAGAATGTGATTCGCGAACACCATCCAGCGCTTCGCCAGTTCCGAGTGATTCGCGAGCGTCTTGAAGATGTTGAGCGGCTCACCGTCGAATCGCCCCATCATCGCTTTCGCAGTGGCGTCCCAGTCGGCGGCGGCCAACGGTGCAATGCGAGGCTTCGACACACGCATCTGATCGATCTCCGGGAAGTAGCGGTTCGGTACTATAGCCCGACTTCGTCTCACCACGTCACGCATCGGAGGACTCCCATGACCGTTCGCTACGACACCGACGCGCGCTGCGCGATCATCACGATCGATCGACCTCAAGTCCGCAACGCCGTCGACGGACCGACCGCAAAACTGCTCGCGGACGCGTTCCGGCGTTTCGATGCATCCGATGACCTCGACGTCGCCATCCTGACCGGCGCCGAAAATACGTTCTGCGCAGGAGCGGACCTCAAAGCCGTGTCGCGCGCCGAAGGCAATCGGGTCGGCATCGATGGCGATGGTCCGATGGGGCCGACGCGGATGCTGCTGAGTAAACCCGTGCTCGCCGCGGTCGAAGGCCACGCGGTCGCCGGCGGCCTCGAGCTCGCGTTGTGGTGTGACCTACGCGTCGCCGCAACCGACGCGGTGTTCGGCGTGTATTGCCGCCGCTGGGGCGTGCCGTTGATCGACGGCGGCACGATCCGACTGCCGCGGTTGATCGGGCACAGTCACGCGCTCGACCTGATTCTCACCGGGCGCGGCGTATCCGGCGACGAAGCCAAAGCAATGGGCCTGGTCAATCGCTTGACGCCGCCGGGTCAGGCGCTGGCAGGGGCGCTCGAACTCGCGCGTGAACTCAGTCGATTTCCGCAACGCTGTCTGCGCAGCGATCGGCTGTCGTCGTATCGGCAGTGGTCGCTCGATCTCGACGGCGCGCTGCGCGAAGAGACCTGGCTCGGTCGCGAAGTCATCCGCTCTGGAGAAACGCGCGAAGGCGCAGCGCGCTTCGCCAGCGGCGCGGGAAGGCACGGCGACTTCGAGAAGATCTGACCTGCCAACAGTCGATCGAAGGCGCCCACTTCCTAGTGGCGGATGATCGCTGCGCTGGACCGTCTCGCGCCATGGATGGCGCGAGCGAGCCTCCAGGGACGGATTCACGGCGTGTCCAGCGCGGCGAACATCCGCCACCCACCGCTAACGACCCAGCAGCGGCGCCACCTGAGCGAGTGACAGCCGAACGCTGCCGAGCAGCGCCGACGCGATCGCGCGTTCCTTCACGCGATCCGAGCGTGTCAGCGGACCGCGTGCATACAAACGATGATCGAGCGCGAGTCGCGCCCACAAGACGCGCCGCGCATCGCCCCTCAGCCGCGCTGTTTCGCAGCCTTCCCACGCGAGCAGGATTGCGCTGCTCGCGTGATAGAGCGCGGTCGCCGCCTGGCGGACCCAGAGTTCGTCCGTGGTGTCCGAGTCTTCGGTCAACGCAATCGCATCGCGCAGTCCCGCGCGCAGTTCCTCGCGCAACGCTACCGGCAACTCCGGACACCGTTCCAACCGGTCGAGCAGCGCCGCTTCGTACGCGCCCTGGCAACCATTGCGGCCGATCGCGCGGCGCACGGCGTCGATCGCGACGATGTTCGATGTCCCTTCCCAGATCGAGCCCAGGTGCGCGTCGCGCACGAGCCGCGCATTGACGAAGTCTTCGACGTAACCGCAGCCGCCGCGCACTTCCATCGCGTCCCCGGTCACG
>CAYUMA010000274.1:0-3805 GCA_964445675.1 uncultured Pseudomonadales bacterium
CTCGAACTCGACCGCGGTCGCGGCATCCCGTTCGAGGGCAATTACAGCGGTTGGCTCGAGGCCAAGGACAAACGCCTCAGCTCCGAAGCGAGCCAGGAGCAGGCACGCCTGCGCGCGATCAGGACGGAACTCGAATGGGTGCGCTCCAACCCGAAGGGCCGTCAGGTCAAGAGCAAGGCCCGGCTCGCCCGCTTCGAAGAGCTGATGTCGAAGGAAGTGCAGCAGCGCAATGAAACCGGCGAGCTGTATATACCGCCGGGTCCGCGTCTGGGTGAAAAAGTCATCGAGCTGAATCACGTCAGCAAAGGTTATGGCGATCGGCTGCTCATCGACGATCTGTCGTGCAGCGTTCCGCGCGGCGCGATCGTCGGCATCATCGGCGCGAACGGCGCCGGCAAGACGACGTTGTTCCGAATGATCACCGGCCGCGAAAAACCGGACATGGGCACGCTCGAACTCGGCGAAACCGTGCAACTCGCTTACGTCGATCAGAGCCGCGATGACCTCGACGCCAAAAAAAACGTCTGGGAGGAAGTCTCCAACGGCCAGGACATCATGCGCATCGGCACCTACGAAATTCCGTCGCGCGCGTACGTCGGCCGTTTCAACTTCCGCGGCGCCGATCAGCAGAAGAAGGTCGGCGACCTGTCCGGCGGCGAACGCAACCGGCTGCATCTGGCGAAGTTGCTCAGGCAAGGTGCGAACGTATTGCTGCTCGACGAGCCGACCAACGACCTCGACGTGGAAACACTGCGCGCGCTCGAAGACGCGCTGCTGAACTTCCCCGGCACGATCCTGGTGATTTCACACGACCGCTGGTTTCTCGACCGCATTGCAACGCACATGCTGGCGTTCGAAGGCGACAGCCACGTCGAATGGTTCGCCGGAAATTTCAGCGACTACGAAGAAGACCACAAGAAGCGGATGGGCGCCGACGCCGCGGAACCCACGCGGATTCGATACAAAAAGCTCGCGTGAAGCTCGCTCACCCGAGCAGATCGACCAGGGCAGGCTACCTTGAATGCGTGACGCCACGAAGCAGTGTCGACCCGGTCTCGTCTCGGAACGCCTGGCCGCTGAGGAGCTCGCACAAGGAGACTACCTGCGCTTGCGCAGCAGGCCGGTTAAGACTCTGGCAATATCTTCGCCCGCCATCGAGTCGACACAGAGCACCGCTAGACTAGTTGAATCGCCACCAACCGGGGGAATTCCATGAATCGTCGCAGCCTTCTCGTCACCGCCGCGGGATCTGTCTTCATGGGCGCGGTCGCGACGCTGGCGCTTGTCTCATCGACCGCCGCCCCTTCCGACGCCCTGACCCAACTGCCCGACGGTCTCAACCCGCCCGGCATTCGCACTGGCGGCATCAAAATGGTTCCGGTCGTCGGCGGCAAGTACAAGGTCTGGACCAAGAAGATCGGTTCGGGTCCGATCAAGGTTCTGCTGCTCCATGGGGGTCCGGGTTTCAGTCACGAGTATCTGGAAGTCTTCGAATCGTTTCTGCCCCAGGCGGGAATCGAGATGTATTACTACGACCAGCTCGGCTGCAACAACTCCGATCGGCCGGACGATCCGTCGCTGTGGACGCTCGCCCGCTACACCGACGAAGTGGAAGAAGTGCGTCGTGCGCTCGGCCTCGAAAGCTTCGTCCTTTATGGACATTCGTGGGGCGGCATCCTCGCGATCGAATATGCGCTCAACCATCCGGAGCACTTGCGCGGCTTGGTGATCTCGAACATGACGGCCGGTATGCAGGCATATTTGAAACGCACCGCAGCCATCAAACTCGAGTTGCCGCCGGACACGCTCGCACGGCTAAGGGCGCTCGAAGCCAAAGAGGACTACGACTCGCCCGAATATCAACGGATCATGATGGAGGATCTGTATCCGAAGATGGTCTGCCGCATCCAACCGTGGCCAGAGCCCGTTACGCGAGTTTTTGCGCATGCTAATCAAAAGATCTACAACCTGATGCAAGGCAAGAGCGAATTTCTCGTCACCGGCAACCTGAGAAACTGGGAGCGCTGGGACCGTCTGCCGGAAATCAAGGTCAAGGCGCTTACGATAGGTGCCCGATACGACGAGATGGATCCGGCGGATATGAAGCTGATGGCAGAGCTCATGCCCAACGCGACCAATGCCTACTGTGCCAACGGCAGTCACCTCCCCATGTGGGACGATCAGGAGGCGTACTTCGAGCACCTGCTCGGGTACCTGCGCACCGTGTGAGTTCGCGGTCGCGTGCCTCTCGTTGAACGACCTGGTGCGGCTGATTCGACTGTTGGGGAGTTAGCGATGGACGCAGGAGAGATTGACAAATAGTCCGATGGCTGCCGCTGCGCGCCTGAGATCGGATCCGAAAACGGGGTCAGAGTGCCTTCGGCGAAAGGTACTCTGACCCCGTTCTCATCCAAGCAGCTTGATAATGCAGCCGACGATGAATGCGATGACGTCACGAATCTCGTAGCCGAACACGTTGCCTCCTACGGGTCACACCCTGTGACCCACTTCTCACAACGTTTTCATTGTTCTCCTGTTACGCCTCGCGGCGTGTGAGGGCTTGTGGCGCGGATGTGAGGAATCTCGCACGCCGTGGCCCTTCGGGGCACCGCGTACGCGGTGCGGATCACGCCCCTTCGTTGAGCACGTCGAGCGCTTCGTTCAGCGTCGCAACAGCGCGTACGTCCATGTCGGTGAGCGCCGGCTTCGGGCGATTGCCGCGCGGGATGATCGCGCGTTTGAAGCCGTGTTTGGCCGCCTCGCGCAGACGCTCCTGGCCATTCGGCACACCCCTCACTTCACCCGTCAGGCCGATCTCGCCGAAGACGATCAAGTCGCGTGGCAGCACGCGATTGCGATAGCTCGATAGCACTGCAAGGATTAGAGCAAGATCGGACCCGGTCTCAACGATGCGCACCCCACCGACGACGTTGGCGAACACGTCCTGGTCGGCGAGCGAGATTCCACAATGGCGGTGCAATACCGCCAGGTGCATCGCGAGCCGCTGCGCGTCGAGGCCTACCGCGACGCGCCGCGGATAGCCGCTCTGCACGGCGTCGACCAGCGCCTGCAATTCGACGAGCAGCGACCGTGTGCCTTCCCAGGTCACCGTCGCAACGCTGCCGGGCGACAATGCTTCCGGCCGTTGCAGGAAAATCGCGGACGGGTTCGAGACTTCCTTCATGCCACGATCGGTCATCGCGAACACGCCGAGCTCATTCACGGCGCCGAAGCGATTTTTCAGGCCGCGCAGCGTCCGAAAGCGCGAACCCTCGGGGCTGTCGAGCATCACGAAGCAGTCGATCATGTGCTCGAGCACCTTAGGTCCCGCAAGGCTGCCTTCTTTCGTGACGTGTCCAACAAGGATGAAGATCGTCTGCGTCTGTTTCGCCAAGCGCGTGAAAAAAGCCGCGGTCTCGCGCACCTGCGTGATGCTGCCCGGCACGCTTTCGACGCCGGCGAGCGCCATCACCTGGATCGAATCGAGCACGACGACTGCCGGCCGATGCTGCTCGATCAGCGCCGCGACCTCCTCCGCGCGTGTTTCGGATGCAACGCGCAGTCGATCCAGCGGCAATTCGAGGCGCCGCGCGCGCATCGCGAGCTGCTGCAGCGATTCTTCGCCGGAGACGTACAGCACTTCGCGCTCCGCCGCGAGTGCCGTACTGACTTGCAATAACAGCGTGCTTTTGCCCGCGCCCGGTTCGCCGCCGATCAGCACCACCGAACCCGGCACCAATCCCCCGCCGAGCACGCGATCGAACTCGGCAAACCCCGTCGATATCCGCGCGCCGTCGACCGCGTC
>CAYUMA010000275.1:0-1731 GCA_964445675.1 uncultured Pseudomonadales bacterium
CTGGCACGCGGCCGATCTGAACGTCGTGAAATCGTGTTCTCCGATCAACATGCGCGCGGCGCGATGCATCGCGGCGTCGTCGAGCCGCCGCGCGGACCAGGTTACGGATTGGCGCCCAATTGCCGGCGCCTGCTCGGACTCGAGGATGACGTAGAGATAGCGCCGCCCGGTCGCGCTGAAGCGCGCGTGAAAGTGCGCAGGCACGGCCTCAACCCAGCGCACGCGCAGTTCGTGGGGCATCAGGCTGTTGACGCCACGAATCCACGCGCTCGACGGACGCGCCGCAGTGGTCACGAATCCCACGATCTGCTGCGTTGCATGAACGCCTGCATCGGTCCTGCCTGCGGCGTGCGCACGGATCGGTGCGTCAGCGACCCGGCTCAACGCCTCTTCGAGCGTTTGTTGAACGGACCGCTGGCCCGCCTGTCGCTGCCAGCCGTGAAAACAACTGCCGTCGTATTCGACGCCGAGAGCGAGATGCGCAACGATCGTCGGCGATTCAGGCGTGATGGAACCTGCGGGAAGCGATGTGCGCTATTTCAATTTCGCGAGCAGATCGGTCGCGACCTGCTGCTGCTCGTTGCTGCCTTCCTGCAACACCTCAGTAAGAATCTCGCGCGCGCCGTCTGCATCGCCCATGTCGATATAGGCTCGCGCGAGGTCGAGCTTGGTCGTGGCCGCATCTTCCTCATTCAGAAAATCGAATGCATCGTCTGACGCGTCACCTTTGGCGCCCGGACGCGTCTTCGGCGCGGTGCGGGTCTGCGGTTCGAACTCCAGATCTTCGAGGTCGAATTCATCTTCGTCGTCTGCCGTCGCGACGGCGACGTCATCGCGACTTGCTTGAGCGCGGACGGCAGATGCGGACGCAGCCGGGCGCGGCGCGGCCGGCTCGTCATCCACCTTGAAGTCGATGCCTAAGTCGCCGCCGAGATCGCCGGCCGCCGGCGCGACGCTGATCGATCCTTTCGCTGACGCGGCGTCGTCGTCGCTCTCATCGAGGTCGAGCTGAAATTCATCTTCGGTCAGTGCTTGCGACTGCTCCGGCGCCGCGGCCACCCCAATCGGCTCGTCCTCCCGCAACTTGGTCTCGAGGTCACGCGCCTCGAGCAATATCTCGTTTTCGTCCCACCGCGCGAGCAACTAAGTCATATGCGTCTCGAAACCGGACTCGTCCTTGGTTTCGGCATACACCTCGAGCAACTTGACGCGCACGTCGGATCGATTCGGATCGTCTTCCAGCGCACCCAGCAGCAGACTGACCGCCTGCGGGTAACGGCCGTAGGCGATATAAATGTCCGCTTCGCCAATGACGTCGCTCGTCTGGGCCACTTCGTGCGGCGCCGCGTCCTGCAACTCTTCAGTGGGGAGCACTGTCTCGTCCACTTGCAGATCTGACTGCGTGTCATCGGCCGCAAGCGTCGCGGTCGTCCCGCGCGCACCGATCGATGCGCCAACCACGGGCTCGAATTCGCTCAGCGCCTCGAGCTGATCGGTATCAACACGGCGCCGACTGCGCACTCGCATGAGTCCGGCGACGACGATCAGTACGACGACGAGGCCCGCGATGCCCAACGCGAGCGGTGAGGTCAGCAACGACCCAAGCCCACCGGATTGCGCTCGCGGCGCCGTCGGTGTGACCGCAGTGCCGTCAGCCGACTGCAACGCCTTCAGCTGCTGCTGCATCTGCGCGATCTGCTGATCCCGCACTTCGATCTGACGCTGGCTCTG
>CAYUMA010000276.1:0-21968 GCA_964445675.1 uncultured Pseudomonadales bacterium
GTACGGGCAGTCGAAACTCGCCAACATATTGTTCGCCAAGGCCCTGGCACGACGGCTCGGCGAGGGGCGCACCGCAAACGCGTTGCATCCCGGTGTCATCAATACGAACCTCGGTCGGAACATGAATCCGCTGATCACTGCGGTGTTTGGGGTCCTGTTCCGGGCGTTCAGCAAGACCATTCCACAAGGCGCGGCGACGACGTGTTATGTCGCGGCGCGCCCGGAATTGACGGACGTCACGGGGCAATACTTCTCGGACTGCGCGGTTGTCGAGCCGAGTCGGCTGGCGCGCGATGAGGCGTTGAGCGAGCGGTTGTGGGAGGTTTCCGAGCAGCTGACGGGATTGCGCTGACGCAACCCGTCGGGCGCAATCGCCGAGAAATCCGGCCGGATGTCACCCCTTTTTTTTGTTCGCGTCCTCGCTCGCCAATTGCGCATACGCGGCCGCAGTACCCACGGCCATCTTGTCGCCGTCGAACGGAATCGACATTTCGGGCGTGAATTCCAGAACAACACGTTCGGGCGTGTCCAGGAACCGGATAAATATCTCGGGGTCGAGCCCGGACGTGAAGGCGTTGCCGGCGTCCTTCGCGCCGGCCATGCCCGCGGCGAGGATCCGGTACATCCACAGCTTGGTCTTGTGATCGTCGTGAATCACGGTATGGCCCTTATACGTGACGGTCTTGCCGCCGCCCATCGGCGTGCCCTTGCTCGACATCACGACCGCTGAACGAGGGTCCCGGGCGATCGCCTTGATCCGCACGCGTTCGCGCGTCGCGGTCATCCAGATCTTGCCGTTGACCGGAACGTAGGCAGTGATCACGCCGAGCGGATGCCCGGACTTGTTAGCCCAGATGAAGACGCATTCGCCGGCCGTGTTGACGAGTTCCTTCTCACGCTCCGGGTCGAGGCGATACTGTTTGACGTCGTCGTAGTTGGTGGCTTGCGGCTTCATCAGCTTCCCCGAGTGGTTGAGTTGCGTAAACGTAGCACGGCGGGGACAAACGTCGCGTACATCTAAGAAGCCGTCGCCTTCGACCCGACAACGATGTCCTGATTCGACAACACGCCTTCGACGATCCCCGACCAATCGCCATTGAAGATCTTCGGCGCGCCGAATCCACAGCGTCGATACATCGCCTCGACCGCCTCCTCCCTGACCGCGACCGCCGCTTCCGGATGCTCGACGTCGCTCGTCATGAAGCCATCGATCTCGTGCCGAAATCCCTGCCAGCCATTGCCGGCCGCAATCGATGCGCGCGAACGCGCGTTCAACAGGAAGTAGGTATGCAGCGAAACACCGCCCGGTTTGAGGACGCGATGCGTTTCGCGCAGATATTGCTCGATAGCGGCGGGTTTCAAATGCGTAAAGACCGACGTCGACACGACGACGTCGAACGAATCGTCGGGATACACAAAGCGGTAGTCCTCCGGCGCAGTCGAGCCATCCGGGTTGTAGTAGGAATTGAACACGTCGGCGTGCGCGAACGAAAAATTCCTGAAGCGCGGCGTGAATACTCTGGTGCAGTACTCGACGCCGTCGCGCACGACGTCGAAGCCTTCGTACCGGCCGTCGCGGCCGAGATACGCCGTCAGCGGCAGCGCGACTCGTCCGATGCCGCAGCCGACGTCCAACACACTCGAACTGCGCGTCAGTCGCGCATGGTCGAGCAGGTGCCGGAAGAACTCCAAGCCGACCTCGGCGTGCGAACCGCTGCCGTATTGACTCGACAACCGTTTCGGCGGAACGAGGTCACCTGACGCCTGGCAATACCGGTCGATCGTGTCGGATAGCGTGAGCAGGAACTCTTTGATGCGTTGGTTCCTGCTTTTTTGCATCCCGCGGCTCAAACCAGCAATCCGGCCGCGAACTCCACGAGCGCGCCCTGCCCTGCGGCGTCGGTGTAGCGCCCTTGCACGAGCAAGTCGGTCACGCCGGCGTCCGCGTATTCGCGCACGTAGCGCCGAGCTTCGTCGAGGTCACGCGGCCCACCGATGAAAGTCGCAATACGCGGTCGCGGCAGACCCAGCGTTTCCGCCCGGCGCAGATAATCCGCCGCCAGCGGCGCGAGCTTTTGCGGGTTCAAACCCATTGGCAACCAACCATCGCCGTAGCGCAGCGCCCGTTCGATCGCGTGCGGCGCGGCACCGCCGACGAGGAACGGTGGCGCCTTTGGCCGCGGTTTGAACAGCAGCGGTTGTCCGTGCGACACGACAACGTCGTTGGCAAAACACTCGCGCAGGAACGCGAGCGTCTCGTCGGCAATCCGCGCCCGCTCTTTCAGGCGCACGCCGACCGCTCTGAACTCTGCTTGCATCCAACCGATGCCGGTGCCGATGATCAATCGCTCGCCCGATCGCGCCTGCAGCGTGGCGACCACTTTTGCGGTCGGAAGCTTTGGGCGATACGGCAGGATCAGTACGGCGGTGCCGAGCGAGATACGCCGCGTCTGCCCCGCGAGCCAGCCGAGTGTCGACAACGGATCCAGATACAGACCGCCCGAGCCCTCGGCGTCATCGGGCGGGATCGCAATGTGATCGACGACCCAGACGCTGTCCAGCCCAACGGCCTCCGCGCGAGCGGCTCCCAGTGCCAACAGTTCCGCTGAGGCGGCGTCGCCCATGCTGCGCAAGACGACGCCGATTCGCATCTTAGTGTGCTCCGTCACAGCAGGAGCAGTGTCGCGAGGCCGAGCAGCATGCCCATGCTGACGATGTCCGTGGCAGTGGTGACGAAAATGCTCGACGCGGTGGCCGGATCAGCGCCCATTCGTTTCAGCGCGATCGGCACCAGCGCGCCCGACACGCCACTGGCGATGCAGCTGCCGACCATCGCGACGAACACGATGCCCGCGAGTGCAAGCGCGTTGCTCTGATCGCGGACAAACAGGTACATCGCAGCACCCGCGAGCGCGCCGACCACGATACCGTTGAGCATCCCAACGACGGCCTCTTTGAAGACCACACTGATCGCGCTGCGTTCGGCGAGCTCGCCGAGCGTCATACCGCGCAGCGTGACGGCGAGCGCCTGACAGCCCGTATTGCCGGATTGGCCCGCGAGGATCGGCAGGAACGCCGCTAGCGCGACGATCTGCGAGATTGTCTCCTCAAAGACGCCGACGACAGCGCCGGCGGCAAACGCCGTCGCGAGGTTGAGCAGCAGCCACGGATTGCGCAGCCGCAGCGAGCGTGGCCACGGTGTTGCGAGACGCTCCTCCTTCTCGACGCCGACCATGCTGCCGGCCTGTACCACGAGCTGAAATACGCGCTGTTGGAACAAGTCTTCGCCGCGCACGAGGCCAACGAGGAGGCCGTCGTCGTCGGTGACCGGATACACCGGATAGTGCTTCTGCACGGCGTCGCGCATCGCGTCGGCGACCGGCATCGACGCCAGCAGCGCAAACGGCTTCGGAATCATGATGTCGGCGAGCGTCTGGGCGGGATCGGCGAGCAGCATCTCGCGCATCACGACGACGCCAATCAACCGGTTCTGCGCGTCGCAGACGTGAACGTAAGAGATGAACGCCGCCTTGACCGCCTCGCGCAGTTTTTCGACGGCGTCGCGAATCACGGTCTGCGGTGGAAAGACGCCAACCGGTAGCGCCATCAAGTGACCTACGGTCTGCGTCGGATAACTCGCGTTGATCTCCCACTGCCGACGGCGCGACTCGGGGACCTGGCTGAGAATCGCCTCGCGCCGGCGCTCGCGGAATTCTTCGAGGATCCGCAGCGCGTGCGGCGCGAGCATGCGGCCGAGCACCTCGGCGACGACGACATCCGGTTCGTCGGCCAGTTCCGCATACGCTGTCTGCGCCGATCCCCGCTCGATCTCGCGTTCGAGTTCGCGTAGACGATTGGGATCTGTGGCACTGATGACGCTCATCGCATTCTCCTGCTCGCACCTAGAGCGTGAGCGCGATCCAAGCGCCACGAAACAAAAAATTCATCTTAAGGAAGGTATCGGTGACGCGCTTCGACTGGCAAGCTCGCACCTCGGCTATCATGCGATATCGATCCTCGGGGAGGCACGATGATCTTCAAACGTCGGACATCGAGTCAACGACCAGGCACCGCGCGGCAACTCTTTCATGGTGTCGCGATCGAGCCCACGGACGGACACGCGTGTCAGGCGGTCCTTGCGATCTCCGAGCAACGCTACCTGGCGCATGAGGCTCCGCTGTTTCCGCTCGATGGGTGCGATCGTCGCGCAACCTGTCACTGCAAATACCGGCACTACAGCGATCGCCGAAGTGCATTGCGCCGGGAGACCGATATCGGGCTGCCGCCGCGTCCGATCGGCGCGGACGACGCGCGCAACGGCGTCGGTCGTCGCGTCACCGACGGCTAGGCGCCGGTCTTACTTCGCGATGCGATCGATCATCGCATTCGCCAGATCATTCGCTTCGTAGGCGATCGAGCCGACCTCGAAGGTCTTGCTGCGACCGACCCATACGAGCGCTTCTGTCGTCACCTCGAAGATCGAGGTCGTCAGCACAACCGTCGTCCTCGTGTCGACATACGCGTCGCGCGTCAGCGTGATCGTGCTGTACTGATCCCAGTACGCACCGTAAGTCGGGTAATACGGACCGGTGTAATACGTCCTGACCTGCTCCGGCACGACGTACTTCTGCACCTCCGAGCCCGCGTAGCGGACGGCGACGACGTAGCGCATGTCGCTCTTCTTCAGATACGCCGTGACCGACTCGCGCGTCGGCGCCGAAGTGCCGATCACGTCCACGCTCGCGGTCGCGTTGATGCCGCGGCCCTGCAGCGCTTCGACGAAGCTGCGCTCGAACAAGATTCGATTCGTCATGTTCGCCGTAACGGCGACGACCAGCACTTTGCCCATCTGTGCGCGATGCAGCGTCGGGGCTTGCCATGAATCGGTGAGTTTGGTCGAACTGCACGCGCTCAACGTGCCAAGGCACAGCGCTAACGCGAGGACGTTCAGATTGGGCAAGACATTCTCCGGGAGCGTGAGTAGACGAGCGAACGAAGGCGTGATCATGCCAAAGGAACCGTCCCGCGCGATACAACCACCGCGATACCACGGCGCGTCGAGTGATAGGCTAGCGGCCAACGAGGGCATCTGGGGCACCGCATGCGGCGCGGCTTGTTTACGGCGCAGGTTTGAGATCCAACTTCGCAACATTGTTGGGGCTGATCCTTGCCACACTGCTCACCGTGCCCGCGGCGCAGACCTGGAGCGCGGCAGCTCAGGATGCTGAGCGCTGGTCCGGCGTCGCCCGCGTCGTCGCGTTCGGCGATGTGCATGGCGCTTACCGCGAGCTGGTGTCGTTGTTGCAGCAGGCAGGCGTGATCGACGCGCAATTGCACTGGTCCGGCGGCGCGACGCACCTCGTCAGTCTCGGCGACCTCCTCGACCGCGGCCCCGACTCGCGCGCAGTGATGGACCTGCTGATGCGGCTGGAGACCGAGGCACCGAAGTCGGGCGGGTTCGTCCACATAGTGCTCGGCAATCACGAAGTGATGAACCTCACCGGCGATCTGCGCTACGTCTCCGCTGCCGAATACGCTGCGTTCGCGCCCCCGACGAGCAGCCCCGCGGTCGTGGCCGACGGCGTGCCGCCACAGGTGCCTTCAGGCACTCCGCCGGTGCCCGGGGCCGCGGAACATCGACAGGCTTTCTCGACCGAGGGTGTTTACGGCAAGTGGCTCATCGCCAAGCCGATGCTGATCGTCATCAACGATACCGTCTTCGTCCACGGCGGCCTGCCGCAGAGCATCGGCGCCCTCGGGCTCGGCGCCGGCAACGCGCGTTTTCACGACGAACTGATGCAGGCGCTGAATCCTGGCGGCCCGACGGAGGGCGCACTGCTGTCGCAGAACGGGCCGCTGTGGTATCGCGGCACGGCGCGTTGCCACGTGCTGCTCGAAGGCGCCCGATTGCGCCGCACCTTGAACCAACTGTCAGCGCGGCGCGTTGCGATCGGGCACACGCCGACAGCGACCCGACGCGCGCAATCGCGCTTTTCCAGCGCCGTCGTGATGCTGGATACGGGTATGCTCGCGCAGGTGTATCACGGTAGAGCGAGCGCGCTGGTGATCGAAGGCGGTAACGACCGAATCGTCGTCGCGGGCGACACGAGCGTGACAACAGTGGTGCCGGAAGCCGGCGGCTATGCGGGCGAGTGGGCTCAGAGCGATCGCCGCGCGCAGCAGCTCGAGCACGCCGCGGTGGTGCGGTCGAGCAGCGTCGTTGGCGGCGCCACGGGCGAACGCGAGGTGACGCTGGCGGGCGATCCCGGCGCCGCAGAGTTCACAGCGCGATTTGTGCCGCTGTCCAGTCAACGCGTACACCACGAACTGGCCGCGTATCGACTCGACCGGCTGCTGCAACTTGGGCTCGTCGCGCCCGCAGTGGCGCGCGAGATCGAAGGCAGCCGCGGAGTGCTGTCCGATTTGGGCACGGGCTGGACCTCCGAGCGCGCGCGCTCAGCGAGCGCCACCGCGCGCACGAATGACTGCGAATCGGGCAGCGACTATCTATTGATGCAGGCATTTGACGCGTTGATCGGCAACAGGGCGCGATCCGTCGACAATTTCGGCTACAACCGAATCAGTGGTGAGCTCGAGCTGCGCGACAATAATGATGCGTTCGGCAGCGCAGCGCTGCGCAGCGACCCGGCGCGCGGATGGCCGCAACTGCCGCGCGCCCTGCGCGCGCGACTCGTCGCGCTCGACTCACGCGCGGTTGTCGAGGCCGTGGGTACACAGCTCGACAACCGCGAGATCGCGGCAATGCTGCAACGGCGCGACGTCATCGTTAAAAATTGGCCGATCCTGGAGTAACCGATGCGAAGGTCGACGACTGTCTGGGGACCGCTTGTGCTGATCACCGTGTATTTCACGGTGCTGATACTGGGCGCCGCTTGGCTCACACAGGGATTTCCACACCTGCGCGACTATCTGCCGATCGGCGGCATCGAAGATCTGATGCAGCGCCACGCGAACGAGTTCGCGCCGGTGCACGCGCCGGGTGAGGAGCTTCCGATGCCGGAGAATACGGCGATCAAACTCGGCTTCGCCATCGTGTGCACCGTGCTGTTGATGGTGCCAATTTCGTGGGTCTACTTCGTGACAACGCGCGACAAAGACGTCGACCGAGGGTTTGCGCAGACCATCGTCGTGCTGCCGGTGATCGTCGCTGGGATTGCGCTGATCGTGAACGGCAGCCTCGCACTCGCGTTCAGCCTCGCCGGCGTCGTCGCGGCCGTGCGGTTTCGGCTGACGCTCGAAGATCCCGCGCAGGCGCTGTACATATTCGCCGCCATTGCAGTGGGGCTCGGCGCGGGCATCAATGCAGTCGGCGTGGCGGCCGTCATCTCGATCGCATTTGTGTACCTGACGCTCGCGCTGTGGCGGCTCGATTATGGCGAGGACCTCAACACGCCGTTCTTTTCATTCCTGACGGGCCGCGGGCACGATGACAAAGATCTCTGACGGCGCCGGCCGGCCGCGGCGCGAATGGCTCGCGCTGCTTGCGCTGACGTTCGCGTGCGCGGTCGCCTGTGATGGGTCGGCGCCGTCCGCGCAGGCGGCCGTCGGTCTCGACAGCAGCAACGTCGTGCAATGGAAGCTGCCAAAACAACTCAAGGAAATCTCCGGACTCGCGTTCAGCACCGATGAGCGCCTTTTTGCGCACAACGATGAGCAAGCAGCGATCTATCAGATCGACTGGCAGCACGGCAGCCTCGTGAAGGCGTTTGCGCTCGGCGAACCGCCGCTGCGCGACGACTTCGAAGCCATCGCGATCGAAGGCTCCGACTTCTATCTGATCACGAGCAACGCGATCCTCTATCGCGCCAAAGAAGGCGCCGACGGCGCGCGCGTCGGCTACGAGCGCATCGACACCGGACTCGGCGCGCAGTGTGAGGTCGAGGGGCTGACAAACGATGCACGGCGCAAATTGCTGCTCATCGCGTGCAAAACACCGCGCAGCGCCGCGCTCAAAGGCAAAGTCGCCGTATTTGCGTGGTCACTCGATCGGCAGGCGCTCGACCCGGCGGCATCGTTCGCAATGCCGCTCGAGGGTTTCATCGATCGACTCTCGCTGAAGCATTTTAATCCGTCGAGCATCGAGATCTCGCGCGACGGCATGCACCTGTGGCTGCTCGCGGGTCGGCAGAGCGCACTCGCGGAAGTCGGCCTCGATGGGCAGATCGTTACGGCGATGCGCTTGCCGGCTAAGCTGCACCCGCAGCCGGAGGGCCTCGCGATCACCGCGGATGGTAAGTTCATCATTTCCGATGAGGCAGAGGCTGCGCAGGGGAGAGGCACGCTTGCAATCTACGGACCGCCTTGACGTGGCGAACAAAACGCTGATTCTGATCCACGGCCGCGGCTTCAAGCCCACGAAGGCCGAATACGAAGCGCTGTGGCTCGAGGCGCTGCGCAGCGGGCTCACGCGCGACTTTGCCGATCCGCTGCCGGCCTGGCGACGCTGCCGCCGGGAGTTCGTCTATTACGGCGACGCGGCCAGCGGCGTGCTCGAACGCAGGGGGCGCCATTACGATGCCGCGCTCGATCTGGCGGATCTGAAGAACACGCTCGTCGCGCTGGCCGCATTGGCGAAGACCAAACAATTCCGCCGCGAACATTACGAACGTCTGCCCGGCAAATCGCCGCTGAAGGAGTTTCTCGCGGACATCGGTGCGCCGGCTCTGTCGATGCTCGGCCTGAAAGATCGCGCGGTCGGCCGCTTCCTGCCCGAACTGCTCGACTACTGGCGCACCGACGGCAGTGCGCTGCGCGCGGTCGACACGCGCCTGTGCGACGTGATCGCCGATGCGATGGAGCGCGGCGACGAAATCCTGCTCGTTTCGCACTGCATCGGCAGCGTGTTCGCCTACAACGCGCTGTGGGCATTGTCGCGCGGCGGCTATCGCAACGGACGCTGCGCGCACGGCAAGGTTGCACTCTGGTTGACGCTCGGTTCACCGCTCGGCGACGAAACCGTCAAACACCGGCTCGACGACGGTGGCGCCGATCCGCAATCGCGGTATCCGAACAACATCGTGACCTGGATCAACGTGGCCGCGGAGGACGATTTCGTGTGCCATGACCAACGCATCGCCAACGACTATCAGGCCATGCTCGACGCGCGTCTCGTCAGCCGGATCGAAGACATCCGCATCTACAACATGGCGCTGCGCTATGGCCGCTCGAACCCGCACAACGTTCTCGGGTATTTGATGCATCCGCGCGTAACGCAGGTGGTGGGCCGCTGGCTCGGCTCCGCACCAACGCTGGATCTGTAGGTTAGGTACCTGGGAGGCAGCGCGACGTGACCTTATCGGTCAACGCCGCCGGGTCATCGATGATCTTGTAGAAGGCATCGATGTATTCGATTGTCTTGTCTTTGCTGTCCTGGTCGAGCCGAGCGTCGTCGCGAAAGAGCGCAGTGATGTCGGCGCGCGCGTCGCGGAAGACCGCAAGCGTAGCCTCGACGCTTTCCGGCGGCCGACAACGGCCGCGGTAAAGCCGCTCGCGCACGCTCCTGATCTTCAGTGCAGGCACCGGCGCCGCGTACGGCGGGTTGACCACGCCTGTCGCGTCGAAGTCGTACGGCACCGCGACCAGCAGGCCACTGGGCGGCGCGAGCAGCACGATGTTGTGGCAGCAGTGAGCTCCGGCGGGTCCCTGCAGCATCGAAAAGTCGGTGTTGCCGATCATGAACTCAAATATCTCGACAAGATTCGCCTGGACGGGCTCGAGATCGGCGACCTTGATCGCGACCACCTCGGCGGCCTTGGTACCGAGGCGCTGCGCCAGCATGTCTTCGGGCTCGATCAGGAATCCGGTGTGGACGCTACGTTTGTTGCTCTTATCCGTGTCGATGTACGTGATCTCGAGCCCTCGCGCGCGAAAACTCGATGGCGAGATTCGATTGAAAGCCCGATACAGCAGCAGTTCGAGTTCGATGCGGTTGGTGAACTGCGCGCGCTCGGTGCCGAGCGGTCCGCAGTGAGTGACGAGCTTGACCTTGTTCAGCTCGGAAAACGGCGTGCCGGCCGCCCCGCCCTTCGAAAAATTCAGCCGCAACGGCGGAAACTCGCACGCGAGATCCTCGCGCCGCGATTTGCCGCGCGGTCTGACCTCGAGCGGAATCCGCACGTCGGCCCCCGCGGCATCCTTCCAGATCAACGTCGCGCTGCGATACTTGGGCTCTGCGTCGTCGTCGCGCGCGAGCTGGGCGAACGGCCCTTCGAACGTGATCGCAATCGGTTCTGTGCCCGTGAACAGGGACCCCGCCGGGTCGGCCGCGTGCGCGGCAGCACCCAGACACACCATCAGCACCGAGAACCCTCTACCCATCGTCATCGCTAACACCCCCGCAAAGGATCGGATCGGATTGTAATGCTTGTCAGCGCGATCAGCGTGGGAGGAATCTCCGCTCCAGATCGCGATGCTCGAATGACAATGGTGCGACAATTAACGATCTGGAGATCTCACCAAGTTGGGTCGATGAGCAACGACGCCGAACAGATCGTCCGCGAGATACTCGGCGGCACCGCGCCGACGCAGGATCTGTTGCTACCCGCACTGCTCGAAATCCAACACCGCGTCGGCCACGTGCCGAAGGCCTGTTTGCCGCTCATCGCGCGGCATTTCAACCTGTCGCGCGCGGATGTACACGGCGTAACGAGTTTTTATCACGACTTGCGCGATGAACCACCGGCACGTCATTTCGTTCATATCTGCCAGGCCGAAGCCTGTCAGGCGGTGGGTTGCCGTGCACTTGCAACACACGCCGAAGCACGGCTCGGCACCACGATGGGGACGACCGCGCTGGAATCGAGCATCAGGCTCGAGGCCGCGTATTGCTTCGGCAATTGCGCGTGCGGACCGACCGTGCGCATCAATGATGAGATCCACGGCCGCGTGACGCCCGAACGTTTCGACGAGTTGATTGCGCCGTTGACGGGTGAGCGGACGTGACAGTACGAATCTTTATCCCCAACGACACCGGCGCCTGTTCGCTCGGCGCCGACGCGGTCGCCGCGGCAATTCGAACCGCGCTCGAACGCCACGCGATCGACGCGCACATCATCCGTAACGGCTCGCGGGGTGCGTACGCGCTCGAACCGCTCCTCGAGATCGACGGACCACGCGGTCGGATCGGATTTCCCCGCATCACCCCGGCTGACGTCGCGACTTTGTTCGCCGACGGCATCCCGGACGAACGGCATCCGCTGTGCGTCGGACGCGTCGACGACCTGCCGTTCCTGAAAAACCAATCGCGGCTCACGTTCGCCCGCGCCGGCATCATCGATCCGCTCGACCTCGACGACTATCGCGCCAACGGCGGATTCGAGGGGCTTGCGCGCGCACGCGTACTGACGCAGGCGCAGATCGTCGACGAGATCCGCCGCTCAGGTCTGCGCGGGCGTGGTGGCGCGGCGTTCCCGGCGGGAATCAAGTGGCAGACGGTGCTCGATACGGATGCGCCGAAAAAATACGTCGTCTGTAACGCGGACGAAGGCGACTCAGGCACGTTTGCCGACCGCCTGCTGATCGAGGCCGACCCGTATCAATTGATCGAGGGCATGTTGATCGCGGCACTGGCGACCGGCGCCAGCGGCGGCTACATCTATCTGCGCAGCGAATATCCGCGCGCGCGCAACGTGCTGACGCACGCGCTGACGACAGCGCGGCGCGGCGGAATTCTCGGCGCCGATGCGTGCGGCGCCGGCCGCCCCTTCGACATCGAGTTGCGGATGGGCGCCGGTGCGTATGTCTGCGGCGAAGAGACATCGTTGCTCGAAAGCCTCGAAGGTAAACGCGCGCTCGTGCGTTTCAAGCCGCCGGTGCCGGCGATCAGCGGTTTGTTCGGCGCACCGACGCTGATTCACAACGTCCTCACGCTCGCCGCCGCGACGACGATCCTCGCAAAGGGGGGCGACGCCTACGCGGCATTCGGCGTCGAACAATCGCGCGGCACGATGCCGTTCCAACTCGGCGGCAACATCCGCGCCGGCGGTATCGTCGAGCTGCCCTTCGGCGTGACGCTGCGGCGACTCATTGATGAGTTCGGCGGTGGCAGTTTGTCCGCTCGACCGCTGCGCGCCGCGCAGGTGGGCGGGCCGCTCGGCGCCTACCTACCGCCCGAGTCGTGGGACACGCCGCTCGACTATGAAGCGTTCACGCGCGCCGCCGCGATGCTCGGTCACGGCGGTGTCGTCGCGTTCGACGATAGTGTCGATCTGGGCGCGCAGGCCGAATTCGCGATGCAGTTCTGCGCGCACGAATCCTGCGGAAAATGCACGCCGTGCCGGATCGGCTCCGTGCGCGGCGTCGAAGTCATTCAACGCATTCGGCGCGGCGAATCGGTCGATTCCAACATTGCATTGCTCGAAGATCTGTGCGAAACGATGGAAGCCGGTTCTTTGTGCGCCTTGGGTGGACTCACGCCGATGCCCGTACGCAGTATTCTGCATCACTTCCGGTCGGACCTGATCCCCACGGTGCAAGCATCATGAACGCCGCCGAACACGTGCACCGCGATCTCGGCACGCCCGCCTCCCAGTCGACCGAACGCGTGCGCCTGACGATCGACAGCATCGAAGTCACCGCGCCGGCGGGCATCTCGGTGATGCGTGCCGCGCTCGCGGCCGGAATCGGCATCCCGAAACTGTGTGCGACCGACTCGCTCACCGCGTTCGGATCGTGTCGCGTCTGCCTCGTCGAAATCGAGGGCCGCAAAGGCATGCCGGCGTCATGCACGACCCCCGTCGAAGCGGGCATGGTCGTGCGCACCCAGACGGAGTCGTTGGCGCGTGTGCGCAAAGGCGTCCTCGAACTCTACATATCCGACCACCCGCTCGACTGCCTAACGTGCGCGGCGAACGGCGATTGCGAGTTGCAGGACGTTGCCGGCGAAGTCGGCCTGCGCGATGTGCGTTACGGTTTCGGCGGCGCGAATCACCTCGCCAAGACCAAAGACACGTCGAACCCGTACTTCGCGTTCGATCCGGCGAAGTGCATCGTGTGTTGGCGCTGCGTACGCGCGTGCGAAGAGGTACAGGGCACGTTCGCGCTCACCGTTGCGGGACGCGGCTTCGACTCTGTCATCGCAGCAAGCTCGGGCGACAGTTTTGCAGAGTCGGAATGCGTATCGTGCGGCGCCTGCGTGCAGGCGTGCCCCACCGCCACGTTGATCGAGAAGTCGGTCGTCGATCACGGCCAACCGGATCGCGTCGTCAAAACGACGTGCGCATACTGCGGTGTCGGCTGCTCGTTCAAAGCCGAACTCAAGGGCGATCAGTTGATCCGCATGTCGCCGGATCCGGACGGCGGCGCGAACCACGGTCACTCGTGCGTCAAAGGTCGCTTCGCGTGGGGCTACACGACGCACCGCGACCGCGTGCTGACACCGCTGGTGCGCGAACGCATCGATCAGCCGTGGCGCGAAGCGACGTGGGATGCCGCGATCGGCTTCGCGGCAGAGCGCCTGCGCGCGATTCAACAGCAACACGGCCGTCAGGCGATCGGCGGCATCTCGTCGTCGCGCTGCACGAACGAGGAAGTCTTCGTCGTGCAGAAGATGGTCCGCGCCGCGTTCGGCAACAACAACATCGATACCTGCGCGCGGGTGTGTCATTCCCCGACCGGCTACGGACTGAAGCAGACGTTCGGCACGTCGGCCGGCACGCAGGACTTCCAGTCGGTCGACCACGCCGACGTGATCCTCGTGATCGGCGCGAATCCGACCGACGCGCATCCGGTGTTCGCGTCGCGGCTCAAGCGGCGTTTGCGCGAAGGCGCGGCGCTGATCGTCGCCGACCCGCGCCGCATCGATCTCGTCAGGAGCGCTCACGTCGCGGCGCGCCACCATCTGCAGTTGCGGCCGGGGACGAACGTCGCGTTGATCAACGCGCTCGCGCACGTCGTGGTCGTGGAGGGCCTGGTCGACGAGGCTTTCGTCGCAGCGCGGTGCGAGCGCGAATCGTTCGAGCGCTGGCGCGCGTTCATCGCAGGCGCGGAACACTCACCGGACGCGGTCGAGCAACAGACCGGCGTCCCGGCGGAGGAACTTCGCAACGCCGCACGGCTGTATGCAACCGCGCGCAATGCAGCGATCTATTACGGCCTCGGCGTCACCGAACACAGCCAGGGCAGCACGATGGTGATGGGCCTCGCCAATCTTGCTATGGCGACGGGCCACATCGGTCGCGACGGCGTCGGCGTCAATCCGCTGCGCGGCCAGAACAACGTGCAGGGCGCGTGCGACATGGGTTCGTTCCCGCACGAATTCTCCGGCTACCGGCACATCTCGGACGCCGCGGTGCGCGCGTCGTTCGATTCGAAATGGCAGGTTCACCTCGACGCCGAGCCCGGCTTGCGTATTCCCAACATGCTGGCTGAGGCGGTGGGCGGTGCTTTCCGCGGCCTCTTCGTACAAGGTGAAGACCTCGCGCAATCCGATCCGAACACGCGCCACGTCGCGCAGGCGCTGCGCTCACTCGACTGCCTCGTCGTCCAGGACCTGTTCCACAACGAGACCTCGGCATTTGCCCACGTGTTCCTGCCCGGCACGTCGTTCCTTGAAAAAGACGGCACGTATACGAACGCGGAGCGGCGCATCAATCGAGTCCGTCCCGTCATGGCGCCGGCCGCGGGACTCACCGAATGGGAGACCGTGTGTCGGCTCGCAACACGCATGGGATATCCAATGCAATACCCGAACGCGGCGGCGATCATGGATGAGATCGCGGCGCTGACGCCGACGTTCGCCGGCGTGTCGTTCGCGAAGCTCGATCGCGACGGCGGCATGCAATGGCCGGTGACCGACGCCGAGTCGATGGGTACGCGGATCCTGCACGCCGACGGCTTCGTGCGCGGCCGGGGCAAATTCGCGTTGACACGATACGTCCCGACCGACGAACAGGCGAACCGTCGCTTCCCGTTGATACTCACGACGGGGCGCATCCTTAGCCAATACAACGTCGGCACGCAGACGCGCCGCACCGCCAACGTCCTGTGGCACGCGCGCGACGTGCTCGAGATCCACCCGCACGACGCGGAACTGCGCGGCGTCGCCGACGGCGACACGGTGTTGTTGTCGAGCCGCAAAGGTTCCACAACGCTCGTGGTACAGGTGACCGACCGTGTCACCGAGGGCGTCGTGTATACGACGTTCCATCATCCGGGTACCGCCGCGAACGTCGTGACCACCGAAAATTCGGATTGGGCGACGAACTGTCCCGAATACAAAGTCACTGCGGTCGAAGTCGCACCGACCAACGAACCGGCAGCCCTCCACGTCGATGACTGACGCGCCGATCCGGCGGACGCTGATCGAGCGACGTGTACTCGGCGCGAACAGCGCCTCCGCAAGTTGGGGCATCGCGGTGGAGACCCCGATCGAGATCGACATCAACGGCGCTGCGTGGACCGTCATGATAGCGACACCCGCGGATCTCGAAGACCTCGCGCTCGGACTCGTATTGACCGAGCGCGTGGTCACCGAGATCCACGCGATCGAACGCATCACGCTCGCCAACTATCTCGATGGCATCGCCGTGGATCTGATCGTTCCGGCGCACGCGCTGAACGCTGCGGTACAGCGGCAGCGGTCGCTGGAAGGTCGCACGGGTTGCGGGTTGTGCGGGGTCGAAGCTCTGGCGGGACTGCCGACGCGCCTTGACGGATCCGTCAGGGACCGCGTTCGTATCGACGCAGCCTCGGTTCGTCGTGCGTTCGACGACCTCGCGGCGCATCAACCGCTGAACCACGCGACGCACTCGGTGCACGCAGCGGCCTGGTGTCGCATCGATGGCTCCATCGACCTCGTGCGGGAGGACGTCGGACGTCACAACGCGCTCGACAAAGTCATCGGCGCGCTGGCTCGAAGCCGGCGTCTCGACGAACCCGGATTCATCGTGATGACGAGCCGCTGCAGCTTCGAACTCGTCTACAAGGCCGCCGCAACGCGGGCCGGCGTGCTCGCGACGATTTCGGCCCCGACGAGCCTAGCGCTCGAATGGTCCGCTACGCTTGGATTGCCGCTGCTGTGCCGCGGCAGCCACGGGGAGATTCTGGAAGTCAGCGCGGAGCCGGGCGATGCGCCATGACGATCTCGTCAGGATGATCAATCAGATCGCGCAGTTCTTCGACCCGTATCCGGAGGCCGAAGCGGTCGCCGGCGTCAAAGACCATGTAAAGAGGTTCTGGGACCCATCGATGCGCCGGGAATTGATCGACGCGCGGCAGCTGCTCGCGCCACGCCTCCATCCGCTCGCGAATTCGGCGCTCAACGAACTCGCGGCCGAGCGTGCCACGTGATCACGCGCGCAGACATCACCGGACTCATTCTCTGCGGTGGCGCCGGAACGCGTTTCGACGGGCGGGACAAGCCGCTCGAGATGCTCGCCGGGTCACCGTTGCTTGCGCACGTGCGCGAGCGCCTGCTGCCGCAGGTCGCGCGCATCGTGATCAGCTGCAATCGCAACATTGAGGCGTACGCACGCTTCCGCGACGCGCTCGTCGCCGACGACGAGCCGCGGCGGGGTCCGCTCGGCGGCATTCTCGCGGGCCTGACCCGCGCCGACACCGACTACGTATTCGTCTGTCCCGGCGACGCGCCATTCCTGTCGCGCACGCTCGTCGCACGACTCGCCGCCGCGCTCGACGAGGAACACGCGGACGTGGCGTTGCCGCACGACGGTGCGCGCCGGCAGCATCTGTTCATCCTGATGCGTCGCTCGCTGGTACCGGCGCTACGGCGTTACCTCGACACCGGCAGCCGATCGGTCCATGGGTTCATCGATCAACAACGCGCGGCAATCGTCGACGCGGGGTTCGATCGCGATACCTTCGTCAACGTCAATTCGGCGGAGGATCTCGCGATGGTCGCCGCGATAGAAACGGGCAAACAACGGTGTTCGACATGAAGCTTCGATTTCACGACGACACGATCCGGCTGCGGCTGACGCAATCGGAAGTGGGTCGGATCGCGGCCAGACTCGACGTGGAATCGGTGTGTCGGTTTCCGGACGGCGCGGCGCTGACGTATGCGCTCGTTGTCGCAGATGTGCCCGTGATCGATGCTCGATTCGGCGATGACCGCGTCGAAGTTGCGCTACCACGCGTCGACGCAACGCGTTGGGCAACGACCAACGACGTTACGCTGCGGCGCGATCCGGACGACAACCATGGTATCCAGATCCTCGTCGAAAAAGACTTCGCGTGCATCGAACCACGCGACAGCGACGATGCCGCCGATCTGTATCCGAATCCGAAGGCTCGACCGAGCAGTTGAAAGACGTCCGGACGGCTGCGGCGATTGAGCTACTTCGTGTAAGCGAACGACCTGACGGCCCCTTTAGGTCTCGTCGGGCTTGTAGTGGGGTCGATCGGATGTTATCTATGTGCCGTGTGGTCCAAAGCGCGTTCGTTTCGAGCACCACAAGCGTTTTGGCTGCACACCGCGAGGGGGACATTCGTAGGGATCGGTTGCAGGGGACCTGCTGATGATGAAAGTAGACAATGGATATTCGGCTGTGCCGACAGCTGTGGCCAGGATGGCCGCCCGATTGGCTGCTGCAATCGGTTTTCAACCAGCATCGAGTACCGCAGACGCCACCGGCGCGTTACCGCCGCAGAGGGCGCAATACCGGCGCACAATCCAGGAAGAGCGACGCGTGCACGCAGACCGGCGCAGCGAGAACGCGCCGTAGTTCGTTAGGACCTTGGATCCGCCAGTCATCGAGCACGCGCTCGCTGAAGCGCGAGCCTCGTGGCGTACGCCCGATGATTCTCGGCGTTCCCGCGTCAACGCGACGCCGACGACGTCGATGGGGAGGCCCGCGTAGATCCAGCTGAGCGCGCAGTCGCGAGCGCCGCAGACACCCAGGTGGCCTTGGAGTTCAATTCGCGCGGCGCCGCAAAAGGTCACGGTCGCGCGAGCGCGCGGCGGTGTCTCAGCTCATGCGGATGCCGTGCTCCGCCAGGTGTTCCAGCAACGCGGTGACTCCGGAGTTCGCGGCAAAGTGCACGCCTCGGATTCCCGAGAGCTGCGCCGACGCGACGTTCGCCGCGACGTCGTCGATGAACAACACGTCCCCCGCCGGCACAGACAGTTCGGCAAGTACACGGTCGAAGTACCCGCGATCGGGCTTGGCGAAGCCGACCTGATACGAAAAGAAGGTTCGATCAAACAGCGTTTGGTAGCCCAGCACATCGCGCATGTAACCGGCGCGATGCGCTTGCTGATTGCTCGCCAGAAAGCAACCGACCCCTGAACGGCGCAGCGACGCGATCGTTGCGACGATGTCGACGTCGACCTCGATGTTCGTCCAGATCGACAGCGCGTCGGCAACCGTACCGGAGCTGTCCCAACGACCCAGCACCGCCGCGAGCTGGCACTCGAAATCGGCATGGCCGGTCAAACACGGTTTCTCCGCCGCGAAGAGCTCCGCGATGAATGTCTCGAGCTGATCGTCGCGGCCGAGCAACGCGGCCAACTGCTCGCGCCAGTTTCCGCGCGCGCGTTGTATGACGCCGTCGGCATCGAACAGGATCGCGCGAACCGCGTCGGACGAACGACCATTGGACGGCCTCAGGCTGCCGGCTTCCAGTTCCCGTGAAATCCGAACGGCACGCGATGATCGAGATACGCCGTCGCCAGCGGGCCGGCGGTGAGGTTCTGCGCATCGAGCACGACCAGATGGCTCGCCTTGCGGCCAGCGTCGTAGATGTTCGCAAGCACGTAGCCGTCGCCCTCAGGTGCCGAGTCGGAGCGCGGTACGAAGATCGGTTCATTCGTTGCGCAACCCGCGCCGACGTCATAGATGTCGAGCTTACCGGTCGTGTGATCGATGCGCCCGATGCCGTTGAAGCCACCGACTTTGAACTGCGGCTTCGTGTCGCAGGCGAAAAAACCGTAGCGATAGCTCAAGCCGGTGCGGCGTTCATCGAGCCGAGGAAATTCGCACGCGAGGTCGTTTAGTCGCTCGACTTTGAAGTCGTCGGAATTGCGGCCCAGATCGAATGTCCAGCGCGTCAAATGAGGCACCGCTTTCGCCGGGTTGCCGGGCCGACCATCCGGCGTCGGGAACAGCGGCGCCTCCTCGAACTCGCAGACGTCGCACACAACTTTGTCGCCGTCGGTATGCGCATTCATTGGATGAAACACATACGCCGGATCCCCTTTGAACCAACGCATATCCGCGACGCTGCCGTTGCGCGGCATGATCCCGATATGCGTACCCATCTGCGGTTCCCACGCGTACACCGGCGCGCCGCGCATTGCGCGCTCCAGCGAACCCGTCAGCGGCATGATCGGGAAAATCACGTGCTCGCGCGTCACCATGAAGTCGTGGACCATCGCCGCGTACGGCGCACGAAAAGTCTCCGAGCGCGTCAGCTTGCCGTCGCGATCGACGACGTGGAATGACATATCCGCCGAGATCAACCCGGACGCGTTGTACCCGAAGAAGACCATCTCGCCGGTCTCCGGATCGATCTTCGGATGCGCGGTCATCGGTCCGACGAGTTTGCCGCCGAATGTCCAGGCGCCGATCGACTCGAGCGTCTGCGGATCCATCTCGAACGGCGCGTGGGCTTCCTCCAGCGCGAGCAACTTGCCTGCGTGCCACACGATGTTTGTGTTGGCGATCCCGTCGGTCGGCATGCCCTGCACGCTCGGATCGGAGTCCATCGGGTTGAACGCCGCGAACAGCGCCTTGTGGGCTTCGCGTTCGGTCTTCCACTTGACAGTGCGCGCCCAGCGGTTGCGATACGACACGCGCCCGTCGTCGAGCGTGAATGCGTGCACCATGCCGTCGCCGCCGAACCAATGGTGCTGTCCGCGCGGCGCGAATTGCGGATTGGGTCCGTTGCGATAAAACGTCCCATTGAGGTCGCGCGGAATTTCGCCGTCGATGATCAGGTCGGGCGCGTCGCATTCCATCTGGATCGGGGCGAATCCATCGATCAGATTCGGATGCTTCGGAAACATTTTCGCCATGTCGGTTCTCCAGTGAATTGCGGCGATCAAACCATGTTTGTTCGCGGTTAGACAGATCGCCTTCAGTAAGGGATGTGACGGCGCGGGAGGGGTCCGCTTGGACCCGCTGCTCTGGGGAGAGAAACAGCGGGCCCTTGCGGTAAACCTTGAGGTCCCTGGGGAAGGAGACATCTCATGGTCGGTCGAATGCGGCGATGGGGTAAACGCTTCATCCGACTTGGGGGCAGTCTCTCAGAGAGTTGTTTCGGGTTGATTTCCGCGGTGGCATCGCAGTGCAACAATGTGTAACTCGCGCGCCGTTCGGATGTGCCGACTGCGCCGATCCGCGCCTGCCTACCGGGACACTTCCGAGGCCTCTGACGACCCCGTACACTCGTCGACCCGATCCGACGGATGCAGTGACGTGGACTTCAACGATACCCCGACCGAAGCTGCGTTTCGCCAGCAGGTTCGCGCGTTTCTCGACACCGCGGCGCCGCTGCGTAAGCACGCCACCGACACGCCGTTCATCGACGGTCGTGACGACGCCGCGGCCGTCGCAATTGCGAAGAAGTGGCAAGCGACGCTGTTTGACGCCGGCTGGGCCTGCCTCGGTTGGCCGAAGGAATTCGGTGGCCGCGGCGTCGCGCCGATCGAGCGCGTGATCTGGAGTCAGGAAGTGAGCCGCTACGTCACCCCCGACGGCTTCTTCGTGATCGGCCAGGGCATGTGTGGACCGACGCTGATGGCCTACGCGACAGACGAACAGAAGCGCCACTATCTGCCGGCGCTCGCGCGCGGCGACGACATCTGGTGTCAATTGTTCAGCGAACCCGTCGCCGGCTCCGACCTCGCCGGCATCAAGACGCGCGCCGAGCGCAGCGGCGACGCCTGGGTGTTGAACGGCCAGAAGATCTGGACCAGCGGCGCCCACTTTTCGGACTTCGGCATCATCGTGACGCGCACCGATCCGAGTGTGCCGAAGCACAAAGGGCTGACGATGTTCTTCATCGACATGAAGAGCCCCGGTATTGAGATCCGCCCGATCAAGCAGATCAATGGTGATCGCGCGTTCAATGAGGTGTTCTTTACCGACGTGCGCGTACCGGACAGCCAGCGCCTCGGCACGGTCGGCGCGGGTTGGCAGGTGTCTCTGGTGACGCTGATGAACGAGCGACTCGCCGTCGGCGGGAGCCTCGCCACCAGCGTCGATCCGCTGCTCGAACTCGCAGCCACGATGAAAATCGACGGCAAACCGGCGCTGACGAACAAAGCCGTCCGCGAGCGTCTCGCCGGTTGGTACGCGCAACTGGCCGGGTTGAAGTACACCGGGTTTCGGATGGTGTCCGCGCTGTCGCGCGGAGCGACACCCGGACCCGAAGCATCGATCAGTAAAGTGGTCGTCGCACGTATGAATCAGGACATGGCGAGTTTCGCATTGGATCTGCAGAGCCTCGGCGGCGTACTCGACTCGCCGAAGTTGAGCGCGATGCACAACCAGTTCCAGCGCCAGTTCATGCGCTCGCCCGCCAACCGCATCGAGGGGGGCTCGGACGAAATTCTGCGCAACATCATTGCCGAACGCGTGCTCGGGTTACCGCCGGACATCCGCGTCGACAAGGATCTGCCTTTCAGCGCTGTCCCTAAGAACTGAGCACGGCAGCACAGATTCGCGTCCGTTCCGAAGATTCTGTGAAGCGATCTTTGGAACCTCGGGGCAATCACCCGTACCGTTCCGGCAAACGCCCGGAAGCGTGCTCATGGCCACTCAGCTTCATCGTCAGTTCATCACGGCCGTCGTAATCACGAGCCTCGCCGGCTGTGCCGCAACGACGTTGTCCGAAAATCAATGCAGAGCCAACAACTGGTACACCGTCGGGTACGCCGACGGCAGCAGTGGATACGCCACGTCACGGTTGTTGCAACACGACGATGCGTGCGTCGAACACGGCATCATCCCCGATCGCGCGCAATACACCGCGGGTTGGGACGCCGG
>CAYUMA010000277.1:0-2023 GCA_964445675.1 uncultured Pseudomonadales bacterium
TGTCTTCACGAACAACGCCGGGTCCTGTCCGTGCAGCGAGTGCCCCATCGTCGGCAGCGAGACATAGTCGACGGTCTGTCCGGCCTGCGTGATCAGCTCTCGCACGTGCGTCGCCTGAACGTCTGCCAGTGCGCCCCTCACTGCGCCCGTTTGCTCGTCGAGCATGCGGAAGTGATGTGTGAGCAGCACCGGCACTTGCACGCTCGACAGCATCCGCTCGTGATCGCAACTCGCACCCACCGAGCCCGAGACGAACGCGCGGCCCCATTCCGGGTCGTATTCCTTCAGGTTCTGCGGTGGACCGTCTGCTCCGGCGAACGGTCCGGCTTCGATCAGAAAACGAATCCACGCGGGCACTTCGGTGGCCGCCGCGGCGCGCATGCCGGCCCAGTTGTTCACGGACCATTGATCGCCGAGGTATTTGTTGAACAGCGTGAACAGCGGCCCAAGCCCTTGCTTGATCGAACCGCCGACGGCCGGATGCACTTCGGATCCGAACAGCGGCGGATCTTCGTAGTGCGCACCGCGCAGTTGGCCCGGCTTCGCGTACGCAGATAGCCACGCGGAGAGCACGCCGCCCGACGACAGGCCGCTGACGATCGTCGGTCGCCGGATCACCAGATCGATGAACCGGACGAGGTCGTTGCCCATGTTGTCGAGCGTGTAGCGCCCCGGCGTCCACGTCGAACGCCCTTGTCCGCGCAGGTCCACCGCGAAGGCCTCGAAGTGCTCGGCGAGCAGCGGCAACGCGGCTTCATAGCCCCACCACGATTCCGTTTGTCCCGGCACCAGCAGCAGAGCGGGCTTGTTGGGGTTGCCGACGCGCACGTAGTTCATCCGCACCTCGCCGAGATCGACGAGGTGCTCTTCAAACGTGTGCGCAACGAATGTGCTCGCGCGGTCGCTCGCTTCGTAACGTTGGGTCATGACTGCTTCCGTGTAGCTGCGTGAATTCGTTCTTGTACGGCCCCGCCGTCTCGCGGGTTCATCCGGTCGTCGCGACGACCAGACGTTCAAGCGTCGGCGCGCGCAGGCCGTCGGATCGACGCGCGAAGTAGACAGCGTCGGCCTCGGCCGTCGCGAGGTGCCGGATCGATTCGAACCCCGCTGCCGCAAGCTGGCGCGTCATCTCGAGGGGTGTGAAAAACGTCGCGAACTGCAAGCCCATCGGGGCGAGCTTCTCCTTGAGTGCGTCGGCCTGCTCACCCGGCACGATGAACGTCAACAGCAGCGAAGAACCCGGTGGCAGCGTACTTGCCCAACGCAGTGTGCGATCGATCGCGGAACGCGACAGATACTGCGTCACGGCCAGCCACGTCACGAACGTCGGGAGTCGGCGGAATCCTGCCGCATCGAGGGCTGCGGCGATCTCGGTCGTCTCGAAGTCGCACGGCGCGAACCGCAGCTGCGGCGGTGCGACGATCCCGAGGGTACGCAACCGATCTTGCTTCCACACCTGCATCGGTGGATCGTCCACTTCGAACACGCGCAGGTCGCGCAGACGCGCCGCATGGCGCAATGCAAAGGAATCGAGTCCGGCACCCAGAACGACATATTGGCTGACGCGTGCACCGAGGCGCGCGAGTTCGTCCTCCGCGTATCGCGCTCGCAGCACCCAACCTGCTTCGCCGTCGGCGCCGTTGATGCCGACAAGTACCTTAGCCATGAAGCGCACCTGCTCATCGGAGAGACCGGCGAGCGTCATCGCGAACTCGTCGCGAAAGACCTTCGGCTCGGCCGCGTCGAGGAGGTGCGCCGCCCGCATCGCCGCCGCACCGATCGCGGAGCGATGGACGGCGGACAGCTGCGGAGCGCTCGGTACGTCACTCATCGGAACAAGTCGTCTCCGTCGGGTGGAGTATTGTGGTATCGATTCACGAAAACTGTCTACGCGCGCCGCTCACTACAGGTGCGCCGGCCCGTACAACTGCGTGAACTCGTTTTTCTTCGGCCCTGCGTAACCGAACAGATACGCGCCCACTTTGCGCATCTGAATTTCTTCCGAGCCTTCGGTGATGCGGTA
>CAYUMA010000278.1:0-5160 GCA_964445675.1 uncultured Pseudomonadales bacterium
CGATCAACCTCGAAACGATTGCACTGCGGCGCGCGATCCATCGCGAACCCGAGTTGGGATTGAAGACCCCGAAAACGCTCGCAAAAGTCACCGCGGCACTCGCTGGCCTGCCGCTCGAATTCAAGTCCGGGCCTTCGACGACCGGCCTCATTGCAATCCTCGATGGCGCACGGCCGGGTCGCACCGTGCTGCTGCGCGGCGATATGGACGCATTGCCGATGCCGGAGGACACCGACGTCGAATTTCGCTCGACGATATCCGGCGCGATGCACGCGTGTGGCCACGACGCGCATACCGCGATGCTCGTGTCCGCCGCGAAGCTGATGTGTGCACAACGCGAGCGCCTGGCCGGACGCGTGTTGTTCATGTTCCAGCCCGGCGAAGAGGGCTGGCACGGAGCGCGCCACATGATCGACGACGGCCTGCTCGACGATCCGGCGCCGGACGCGGCGTTTGCGATCCACATTGCGCCGAACGCGCCGGCCGGCATGCTGTCATCGAAAGCGGGGCCGCTACTCGCGTCCGCGGACGTGGTCGAGATCGAGGTTCGTGGTCGCGGCGGTCACGCGTCGATGCCGCATCAGGCGCTGGACCCGATCCCCGTTGCGTGTGAGATCGTGACCGCACTACAAACGCTGGTGACCCGCCAGCACGACGTCTTCGATCCGGTCGTCGTCACCATTGCGAAAATCGAAAGCGGCTCGACGAACAACGTCATTCCGGAAACCGCCCGACTCCTCGGGACGATCCGCTCGGTCTCGGAAACGTCGCGCGCAAAAGTGCACGCAGGCGTTATCCGCATCGCCGAGAACATCGCGCGTGCGCACGGCGCGCAGGCCCACGTCGAGATCACAACCGGCTTCCCCGTCACCGTCAATGACGCGCGCGCCGTGCTGCTGGCCGAACGCGCCGTGACAGGGCTGTTGGGGCCGCAAGCGTGGCAGACCATGCAGAAGCCGATCATGGGCGCGGAAGACTTCTCGTATGTTCTACAGCGCGTTCCGGGTGCAATGCTGATGCTTGGCGTCTGTCCGGACGGGCAGGACTGGCACACCGCGTGCCCCTGTCATTCCAACCGCATGACGCTGAACGAGTCGGTGCTGGCGCGCGGTGTTGCGGCGCATTGCGCGATCGCGGAGCAGTTTCTCGCCGAAGGCCTACCGACCGGATAGGGAAGGGGATCAGGTCGGCGTTTGCAGCAACGGCGCGGCGCGTGTGCGATCGAGCACCGTCATCGCAGACGCCACGACGCTGGCGACGTCAGCGAGATTCGTCGGGATGATCATCGTGTTGTTCGTCTTCGCGAGATTGCCCAGGGCCGCGATGTACTCTTCCGCAATCTTCAAGTTCGCCGCCTGCAAGCCGCCTTCTCTTCCGATCGCTTCTGCTACCGCTGTTACCGCCGCGGCAGTCGCCTCTGCAACGAGGGTTAGCGCAGTCGCTTCGCCCTGAGCCCTGTTGATTGCGGACTGTTTGTCGCCCTCAGATTTGAGAATGGCACCCTGCTTTTGGCCCTCCGCGAGATTGATCTCCTCTTGTTTTTCGCCTTCCGACTTCGCGATCAGCGCGCGCTTTTCGCGCTCTGCGGTGATCTGTTGCTGCATTGCGCGCAGGATCGCCTCGGGCGGCGTCAGATTCTTCACTTCGTAACGCAGCACTTTGACGCCCCACGAGCGTCCCGCTTCGTCGAGTACCGAAACGATCTGTCGGTTGATCACGTCGCGACTCTGCAGCGACTGGTCCAGCTCCATCTTGCCGACCTCGCTGCGCAACGTCGTTTGCGCCAACTGCACGATCGCCGTGACATAGTCCGACGTTCCATACGACGCGAGTCGCGGATCGGTGACCTGGTAATAGATCAGACCATCGACGGCGAGCTGGGTATTGTCCTTCGTGATGCAAACCTGCTCGTCGACATCAAGCGGCACTTCCTTGAGCGAGTGCCGGTAAGCGACCCGGTCGAAGAACGGAATGATGACGTTCAAGCCCGGTTCCAGTATCTGGTGGAACTTGCCGAGGCGCTCGATGACCCACGCGGATTGCTGCGGCACGACGCGCACGCCCTCGATGACGAACACCGCCGCCGCCGCCAGAACGAAAAACGGAACGGCGAAGGGGCGCAGCGATTCGACGCTCGCGATGAAGATGGTCGCAATGATGACGCCGATAATCTTCAAAGCCATGCTGCCTCCGGCGGAGATTGAAACGCCGTCGCCGCCAGATCCAGATCTATGCGGGAGGCGTTTTAGAAACTGTGAGGGTATTGCCATCGATTGCGGTGATATAGAGAACTTCGTCCGGATCGCCGGACACTTCGCCGGTTACAAACGCGTCCCACTGCGCGTCGCGATACTTCACGCGCGCACGGGCGCTACTGCGGTCAACCCACGACTCGAACGATGTTGGCGATCCGAAGTCCAGCCCTTGCATAGGTGACGGAGTGCTCGCGCGATGACGCCGGCGCACCCAGATCACGCCGACGATCGAAATCGCCGCTGCGCCGACTGATTGCACGGCAAGGGCGCCGCCTGCATAGCCGATCATCGCCGCCAGAAACGCGGCGATACCCAACACCAGCAGGTAAAACGTTCCCGTCATCAGTTCGACGATGATCAGCAGGAAACCGGCGATCAGCCACGCGAGTGGAACGTCCATGGGCACCATGATGGGTCCGTTACGGACACTATGTCCGCGCGCGGACACGACGTCCGCGCTGCGGCGGATCCTACTCCTGTGGCATCGGAGCCGGATAGACTCTGCGATCATCCGCTTCCGATTGACGGAGTTCCTCGAAACGATGAAAGCACTGCCTGCGCTCATACTGGTGCTCGTCTTCGGCATCGCACTTCCATACGAAGCGCGGGCCGACGAATCGGAACCGACCGCCACGACGACGCCGATCACCGAGTATCGTCTGCCACCCGACAAACTCGCGAAATCCGAGGCGCTGTATCACACCCAGACAGTGATGCTGGTCGTCGAAGCACTCTACGGTATCGTCGTGCTAACGATTCTGTTGATGTTCGGTATCAGCGCCCGCTTTCGCGACTGGGCGGAAAGCGCGAGCCCTCGCCGCTTCGTGCAGGCAATCATTTTCGCGCCGTTGCTGTTGCTCACGATCGACGTGCTCAGCCTGCCGCTGAACATCTATGGCCATCACCTGGCCCTCGACTATGGCCTTTCGGTGCAGGGTTGGCAGTCGTGGGTCTGGGATTGGACGAAAGGCGAATTGGTCGGGACCCTCATCGCAACGCTGCTCATCGCGGGGCTCTACGCATTCCTGCGGCGCAGTCCAATGCGCTGGTGGTTCTATTTCTGGTTGGCCTCGATTCCGATCTTCATGTTGTTCGTGCTCGCGAAGCCCGTCGTCATCGATCCCCTCTTCAACACATTCGAATCGTTGGAGGCGAAACAACCACAGCTGGTGCCGGAACTCGAAAAAGTCATGCATCGCGGCGGACTGAGTATCGATCGCTCGCGGATGTTCGAAATGCAAGCGAGCGACAAGGTGACGACCTACAACGCCTACGTGACCGGCATCGGCGCGAGCAAACGCGTGATCGTTTGGGACAACACGTCCCGCGATATGACGATTCCCGAGACGCTCTTCGTATTTGGTCACGAGCAGGGGCACTACGCGCTCAACCACGTGTGGATCAGGATATCGGCAACCCTCGTCGCGCTGCTGCTCACGCTGTACCTCGCCTCTCGTTTGATCAACGGTGTCCTCGCCAGATGGGGCAAACGCTGGGGCATTCGCGGCGTCGACGATTACGCTTCGTTGCCTGTGTTGTTGCTGATGCTGACGGTATTTTCGCTGCTCACGCAGCCGGCGGGTTCCGCTCTGTCCCGTTACCTCGAACATCAAGCCGACATCTACGGCTTGGAGGCGATTCACGGTCTGGTTCCGGAATCTGCTCAAGTTGCGGCGCACACCTTCCAGAAGTTGGGGGAGAAGGCGCTTGCGTATCCGAACCCCAATCCGTTGTTCGTGTTCTGGACGTTCGGTCATCCACCGATCGCCGATCGCATCCGATTCGCGGCGCAGTATCAGCCGTGGAACAGCGGTGAGCCGACGCGGTACGTTCAGTGATGAGCGGTTGGATCGGACCCGCGGTTGAATACATTTCGAGCTGGATTGCGTTTCAACGCAGGCAGCTCGGTTTGCCGGGAATCAGCATTGCGATTGGCGGCCGCGACGAAATGCTGTTGGACGTGGCATACGGCGTCGCTGATCAACACACCGGCGAGCGCCTGACGCCCAAGCATCGCTTCCGGGTCGCATCGCATTCGAAAACGTTCACCGCCGCGGGCGTGATGAAACTCGTCGAAGCGGGCACGTTGCGCTTGGACGATCCAGCCGGAAGATACGTCGACGGTCTCGCGCCCGAGATCGGCGCGGCGACCCTCGCACAGCTGCTCAGCCATACCGCCGGCGTGCTGCGCGACGGCCACGACGCGGGTCAGTGGGCGGATCGGCGCAGCTTCCTGAGCGAAGCGGAGTTGCGCGCCGACCTCGCGAGCGCAGCACCGATTCCCGCCAACACGCGGATGAAATACTCCAACCACGGCTACGGCCTGCTCGGGCTCGTGATCGCGGCCGCGACCGGCGAGCCGTACGTTCGCTGGGTTGCGCGGGAAGTCGTCGCGGCGGCGGGTCTGCGCCAGACCTACGCCGATGCGCCGGTACCCGCGCGTGTCCCATTCAGCAGCGGCCACAGCGGCAGCGTGTTGCTCGGCGAGCGCGTCGTAATTCCGGGCGCGAATTCGACGCACGCATTGGCATCAGCGACCGGGTTCGTCAGCACCGCCGGCGATTTGGTCCGGTTCTTCCGACAACTGGACCCGGCCGCACCCCGGAGTTTTCTGAGCGTGGCGAGTCGACGGGAGCTGACGAGGCGACAGTGGCGCGTACCGGATGTTGCGATGGAGCAGCACTACGGGCTCGGAACGGCGCATCGCGGCAACGGCGAATGGGCTGCGTTCGGTCATTCGGGTGGCTTCCAGGGTTTTATCACTCACACGTCGGTGATCCCGGCGCATGCGCTGTCGATTTCGATCCTCACCAACGCAATCGATGGCGCACCGGCCGTGTTGTTCGATGGCTGCGTCCAAATCCTGCGAGCGTTCGCCGAAAACGGACCGCCGTCAAAGGCCGTT
>CAYUMA010000279.1:0-6466 GCA_964445675.1 uncultured Pseudomonadales bacterium
TCTCGCTGACCGACGGCAGCGTGGGACATCAATCGCTGACGCGACCCGCGCTCGCTGCCCGCCGGCGCGACGAAGCCGCGCGCGCTGCCGCTCAACTGGGCGCCGAGGTCGACGTCTGGGATACGCCGGACGGCGAGCTGGTGCCAACGCTGCAACTGAGGCGCAAGGTGATCGAACAGATCCGGCAGTTTCGACCTGACCTCGTGTTGACCCATCGCATCCACGATTACCACCCTGATCATCGGGCCACCGGCGAACTGGTCCGTGATGCGTGTTATATGGTTCGAGTCCCCGGCATCGTCCCTCACGCGCCTGCTCTGCGTACCGATCCGGTGGTTGCGTCGATGGTCGATTTTTTCTCGCGGCCGCAGCCGTTTCAGGCCGACGTCGTCGTCGACATCGGTGCAGTGTTCGAACGCTACGTGGCGCTGCTCGATTGTCATACCTCGCAGGTCTACGAGTGGCTTCCCTACATCGAGCAGATTCCCGCGCCGGTACCGCCAGCCGACGACGTCGTGGGGCGGATCGCGTGGCTCACGAATTTCGTTCGCCGACGACCGCGCGCAGTCGCGAAACGCTGGGGCAGTACGCAGCAATACGCCGAAGCCTTCGAGATCAGCGAGTACGGACGCCGCCCGACCGACGCCGAGCGCGACGCGCTCTTCCTGAAGTAGCTCTGAAGTCGCCGGTTCGGCGCTCCTTCGTGCCTATAATGCACGTTCATTACTTTGTTTCCGGCGACTCGACACCCGATGAAAACCTGGATTGCAGCCACACTCCTGCTCGCGCTCGGCGCGGGCGGTCTGTATTGGTATTCGCACAGGGGCGGTGCAGCGCCGGGCGGACCCGCCAAGCCAGGGTTCCAGATGCCGCCGCCGACGGTCGAGGTCGGTCCGGTCTTGCTGGGAACCGTGAGCCGGACCGTCGAAGCGGTCGGCACGCTGCGCGCAAACGAGTCCGTCACGATCCGTCCCGAGATTGCCGGCCGCGTCGTCGCGATTGGATTCAGCGAGGGCGAGAAGGTCTCCAAGGGCGCAACGTTGATTACGCTCGACGACTCGGTCTATCGCGCCGAAGTCGCCGAAAAAGCCGCCAATCGCAAAATCTCGGAACTTGCGTACGAGCGGGCCAAATTGCTGGTTGAAAAGAAAGCTGCGTCGGTTGAAGTGCTGGACCGTTCGGAAGCACAACTCGCGGCGGACGACGCCGGCGTGCAGCTGGCCCGCGCGCGGCTCGCCAAGTCGCGCATCAATGCGCCGTTCGACGGTGTCATCGGTTTGCGCGCGGTCAGCATTGGCGATTTTGTCGACGTCGGCCAGGTGCTCGTCAGTCTGGTCGACATCGATCTGCTGAAGGTCGACTTCCGCGTCGGCGAGGTTTACTTGCCCGACGTCACCGCAGGTCAGAGCATCGCCGTCAAAGTGGATGCGTTCCCGACACAGGAATTCCAGGGCGAGGTGTATGCGATCGAGCCGCAAGTCGACGTCAACGGCCGCGCCGTCGTGATTCGCGCCAAACTGCCCAACACGGAGAACAAGCTGCGACCCGGGCTGTTCTCGCGCGTCACGTTGATCGTCGACGCAAATGCGCAGGCGATGCTCGTCCCGGAGGACGCGATCGTGCCGATGGGCGATCAGCATTTCGTCTACCGCGTCGTCGACGGCCGCGTGGCGCTGACCGAAGTGCAGATCGGCAAGCGCAAGGACGCGCGCGTCGAAGTTCGCTCGGGACTCGCTGCCGGCGACATGATCGTGACCGCGGGCCAACTGAAGCTACGCGACGGCGTGATGGTGCGCGCGGCGAAAGGCCCATGATCCTCTCCGACCTCAGCATTCGGCGTCCGGTACTCGCGACTGTCGCGAACGTGATCATCGTGCTCGTCGGCCTGATCGCGTGGGACCGGCTGACGATCCGCGAATACCCGAACATCGATGACCCGGTCGTTACCGTCACGACGAATTACCCGGGCGCGAACGCCGAGATCATCGAATCGCAAGTTACGCGGCCGCTCGAAGACGGCATCTCCGGTATCGAGGGAATCGACTACATCAGCTCCGTCAGCCGCGCGGAACAATCGCAGATCTCGGTGCGCTTCAGCAGCGAACGTGACCCCGACGCCGCGGCCAACGACGTGCGCGACCGAGTTGCACGCGCGCGCAGTTTCCTGCCGAAGGAGGTCGACGATCCGATCGTCGCCAAGATCGAGTCCGATGCATCGCCGATCATCTTCATGGCGATCAACTCGGATCGTCACAGCGAAATGGAATTGTCCGACTACGCGGACCGGATCGTCAAAGACCGCCTCGAGGTGTTGCCCGGCGTCGCCCAACTGCTCATCTTCGGCGAACGCCGTTACTCGATGCGGATCTGGCTCGACCGCGCGCGCCTGGCCGCGTACAGCCTGACGCCCGCCGACGTCGAGCGCGCGCTGACCGATCAGAACGTCGAGGTACCGGCCGGCCGTATCGAGAGCAGTGACCGCGAATTCACGGTGCTGTCGGAAACGGATCTGCGCACGCCGCAGCAGTTCTCACAAATCATCCTCAAAGACGCCGACGGTTATCTGGTGCGGCTCGGCGACGTGGCGCGCGTCGAGATTGGTCCCGAACTGGTCCGCAATATGTCGCGCACGTCGGGTCGGCGCGCGATCGGCATGGGTTTGATCAAACAATCCACCGCCAATCTGCTCGACGTCGCGGCTGCGCTGCGCGGCGAACTCGTCGAGCTGAACAAGGTTCTGCCGGAAGGCATGGCGGTCGATATCGGCTTCGATTCGTCGGTGTTCGTCCAGGAGTCGATCGACCGCGTCTTCGTGACGATATTGGAGGCGGTCGCGCTCGTCGTCATCGTGATCTTCCTGTTCCTGCGCAACTGGCGCGCCACACTGGTGCCGTTGGTAACGATCCCGATCGCGTTGATCGGCGCGGTGGCGCTGATGTGGGCCTTCGGATTTTCGATCAACACGCTGACGCTGCTGGCGTTCGTGCTCGCGATCGGTCTCGTCGTCGACGATGCGATCGTGATGCTCGAGAACATCTACCGCTACATCGAACAAGGCATGGAACCGATCCAGGCCGCGTTCGTGGGCTCGAAACAGATCGGCTTTGCGATCGTCGCGATGACTTTCACGCTGGCCGCAGTGTTCACGCCAATCGCGTTCACCGAAGGAAAAACCGGCAAGTTGTTCACGGAATTCGCGTTGACGCTCGCGGGCGCGGTCGTCGTGTCGGGATTCGTCGCGCTGACGCTGTCGGCGGCGCTCGCGTCGCGGATTCTGCACCACGAAGAGCGGCACAACGCGCTGTTCAACTTCGGCGAACGTATTCTGACGGGCACGTCGGAGCTGTATCGACGCGCGCTGAGCGCGAGCCTGCGATCGCGGCCGATCGTCATCGCGATCATGCTGCTGGTCGGTGCCGCATCGGTGCTGCTGTATCGGACGCTGCCGTCGGAACTCGCGCCGATGGAGGACCAGGGCACGGTGATGGTTTTCGCGAACGCGCCAGAAGGCGCCACGCTCGATTATCTGAACAGCTATACCAAAAAGATCGACGAGATCTTCGCGGCGACTCCCGAGTTGACGCGCTCGATGATGATCATGGGGCGACCGACCGTCAGCAACATGCTGTCGTATACGTCGATGAAGCCGTGGGATCAGCGGGAACGAACCACGCAGCAGATCGCCGCGAGCATGATGCCGCAGCTGATGGCGATTCCAGGCATCCG
Source organism: uncultured Pseudomonadales bacterium (assembly GCA_964445675.1). Taxonomy (GTDB): domain Bacteria; phylum Pseudomonadota; class Gammaproteobacteria; order Pseudomonadales; family Azotimanducaceae; genus DATJGR01. Next base: position 3,727 of record CAYUMA010000279.1, read on the forward strand.
CGCATTCGCCGTGACACCGCAATCCTTGGGCTCGTCGAGCGGCGGCGGCCTTGCGATTCAGTTCGTCATCCAGACGTCCGAGTCGTATGAGCGCCTCGATCAATCCGTTCAGGAGATCCTCGGCCGCCTCGCCAACGACCCGGCGCTGGTGAACGCGGACACCGATCTGAAGCTCAACAAACCCGAACTCAAGGTCGACGTGAATCGCGACAAGGTCGCCGCCGTCGGCGCCAGCGTCGCCGAGATCGGCCGCACGCTCGAAACGATGCTCGGTGGGCGCCAGGTGACGCGCTTCAAACGCAACGCCGAGCAGTACAACGTCAAGCTGCAGGTTGCCGACGTGAATCGACGCGACCCGGACGACCTGACGAATATCTATGTACGCGGCGCCAACGGCGAAATGATCCAACTATCGAACCTCGTCACCGTGCGCGAAGGCGTGGCGCCGCGCGAGTTGAATCACTTCAACAAAATGCGCTCCGCCCGCATCACGGCATCGGTCGGCGCCGGGCATACCCTCGGACAAGCGATCGACGTGCTCGAAACCACGACGCGCGACGTGATGGGCCCGACGACGCCGATCGACTACGAGGGCATCGCGCGCGAGTTCAAGGATTCGTCGTCGAAGATCTATCTGACGTTCCTGTTGGCGCTCGCGTTCATCTATCTGGTGCTGGCGGCCCAGTTCGAGAGTTTTGTCGCGCCGTTCGTGATCATCCTCAGCGTGCCGCTGGCGATGGCCGGCGCGCTGCTGGCGTTGAACGTATCGGGCGGCTCGCTGAACATTTACAGCCAGATCGGTTTGATCACATTGGTGGGCCTGATCACCAAACACGGGATTCTGATCGTCGAGTTTTCGAATCAACTGCGCGCGGCGGGCAAGCCGCTGATGGACAGCGTGCTCGAAGCGAGTGTCATGCGCCTGCGGCCGATTCTGATGACGACGGGGGCGATGGTGCTCGGTGCGGTGCCGCTGGCGCTCGCGACGGGTCCCGGCGCTGAGGCGCGCAACGACATCGGTTGGGTCATCGTCGGCGGCATGACGGTGGGTACGCTCTTTACGCTGTTCGTCGTGCCGACCGTGTACACGTATCTCGTGCGGCGGACGCCGCACCTGGTTGCGCTGCAGCGCGACGCGCTGACGGGCAACGAAGGGGCACGTCTTGCCGCAGGTGGTTGAGGAGCGCGTGATGCAGAGCCTGATGAAATTTACGTTGATCATTCTGACGGTTTGTTTGGGGTGCAGCGGCTACCCGGCCGATGTCGACCAAGCGGCATTGGCAAAACTCGAACAACGGATTCGATCCGGCGAAGTGCCCGGCGTTCACAGCGTCGTCGTCGTACACCATGGAAAGACGATCGCGGAGTGGTACTTCAACGGCGACGACCAGACGATCGGGCAACCGCTCGGCATCGTGAAGTTTGGACCGGAGACGCTGCACGACATCCGCTCGGTGACGAAGAGCGTCGTGTCGATGTTGTTTGGCATCGCGTTTTCGGAAGGCGCCATCAAGGATCTCGATACACCGGTGCTCGACTATTTTCCGGAGTACGCCGATTTACATACGCCCGACCGCATGAAGATCACGTTGAAGGACGCGCTGTCGATGACGTCCGGACTGCACTGGGACGAAGTGACGTATCCGTATACCGATCCACGCAACTCCGAGATCGCGATGACCATGGCCGAGGATCCGTATCGGTATGTGCTGTCACAGCCGATCGACGCGCCGCCGGGGCAACGCTGGAAATACTCCGGCGGTGATGTCGCGCTCATCGGTGCCGTGATTACGCGCGCGACGAAGACGCCACTCGAGACCTACGCGCAACAGAAAATCTTCTCGCCGATGGCGATGAATCACGCGTGGTTCAAAAACAAGGACATTCCGACGGCGGCCTCGGGCTTGCGTTTGACCCCGCGGGACATGGCGAAGCTCGGCGTGATGATGTTGAACAAAGGCCGCTGGCAGGATCGCCAGATCGTTCCGCAGCGATGGGTCGACCTATCGACGACGCGCCACGCGCAGGTCGATCCCGATCCCCAATGCGGCATCGCGTATGGTTATTTGTGGTGGCTCGGTCCCGGCTGCAGGAGTACGCCGCCGACGCCGTGGTTTGGCGCTATCGGCAACGGGGGGCAACACATCTGGGTCGTGCCGTCGCGCGATCTCGTCGTCGTAACGACCGCCGGCCGGTACGACAATCCCCAGGACCGCCAGATTTCGGGGGACCTTTTCATCGGCATTTTGTTGGCCGTGCCGCGGTCTCCGTGATCGACGTCGTCGAACTGGGTGTTGCCGATGCGCAGCGCGCGATGGTTGGCGGTGCGATCAGCTCGCGGCAGTTGACGCAGGCGTACCTCGATCGCATCGCGTCGATCGATCGCCCTTCCGGCGATTCGAAAAAAGGCCCGACGCTGAATTCCGTGATCGAGTTGAACGGCCACGCACTCGACGATGCCGAACGACTCGACGCCGAGCGCGTGGCCGGTAAATCGCGCGGGCCGTTGCACGGCATTCCGGTTCTGTTGAAAGACAACATCGACGTCGTCGGGATGGTCAATTCCGCCGGATCGCTCGCGCTCGCGAACAATCGCCCGCAGCGCGATGCATTTCTCGTCACGCGACTGCGTGACGCCGGTTGCGTCATCCTCGGCAAGAACAACCTGAGCGAATGGGCGAACTTCCGTGCGAAGCGCTCGACGTCCGGGTGGAGCAGCCGCGGTGGACAAACGCGCAAT
>CAYUMA010000280.1:0-5027 GCA_964445675.1 uncultured Pseudomonadales bacterium
TCCATTCGCATATCCGAGGGTCGTGTACGGCTTTCCGGACGCGTCGAGTTGGAGGCTGTCGTCGGGTGCCCTCGCCTTGCCGAGGATCGGATTGCCGCGGGCGGGATACCCGGAGATCGCCAGCGTATGGCTGTGATCGGCCGTCACGAGCAGCAACGTGTCCTTTGCGTCGGTCAGCCGGTCTGCCACTGTAACTGCTTCGGCCATCGCAATCGTATCCGTCAACGCCCGGTACGCGTTGCCGGCGTGATGGCCATGATCGATCCGGCCGCCTTCGACCAACAGGAAAAATCCATTGCGGTTCCGGCTGAGAATCGCGATCGCCTTTGCCGTCATCTCGGCGAGCGACGGCTCACCGCCCGCGTCCGTTGCGCGATCCGCCTCGAAACGCATGTGATCGGGCTCGAATAAACCCATCACCTGCACGCCTGGAACAACTGCAACCTCGGCGAGTTGGGACGCGTTCCATACAAACACGCGCTGCGGATGCCCGGCACGCCATTGGTCGATCAGGTTACGCGCGTCGGCGCGCACACCGCGTTGGTCGGCGCGTTCCGGATCAGCGGTTTCGCGCGGCAGAAACAGAGCCCGCCCGCCACCGAAGACGACGTCGATACCGTCGCCATGCGAGAACTCGACCAACTGACGCGCAATGTCGCGACATCCCAGCGCCTGCGCGTCCGCTGGCGTCGTGACGTCGGATTCCCAATCGCGGCTCGGCGTGTGCGCGTAGGTCCCGGCGGGCGTCGCGTGCGTGATGCGCGTTGTTGTCACGACGCCCGTCGCAAGGCCTCTGTCTTCGGCTTGTTCGAGCAGCGTCGGGATGCCGGCCTGCGCCGCGGCATCACAGCGTCCGGGTGTGACGTCCGGTCCATTGCCGAGCACGGCGCTGCGCGTCTTCACGCCGCTCATCATCGCGGTGATGGTCCCCGCTGACTCGCCGACTTGAAAATCGACCGTGTACGTTTTCGAGAACGCTGTCGCCGGAAAGTGCTCCCACGACAACACGTTGTCTTCTCCGGGACCGCCGTGCTGCTGACCGTCGAGTATCCGCGCAGCGGTGACCGTCGCGATGCCCATGCCGTCGCCAACGAACAAGATCACGTTGCGCGCTCGCGCCGGCTCGCTGACGGCGACTTCCGCCGCGCAGCCGCTCAGAAGCACAAGCCCGCCCATCGCGAGCATCAAAGAGCAACGGGTCATCTGATCGCCTCTCGCATCGTCACAAATTCCTCTGCCGCTGTCGGATGAATACCGATCGTTGCGTCGAACTGCGCCTTGGTGGCGCCCGCCTTCAATGCGACGCCGAGTCCTTGAAGGATCTCCCCCGCGTCCGGGCCGACCATGTGTGCGCCGACCACCCGATCACTGCCGGCGTCGACTACCAGTTTCATGAAGGTGCGCTCGTCACGGCCTGTCAGCGTATGTTTCAGCGGTCGAAAGCTCGACTCGAAAATACGCACGTTGCCGTTGTGTGCTTGCGCTTGCGCCTCGGTCAAACCGACGGTGCCGATGTTCGGCTGGCAGAACACTGCGGTGGGGATCCCGGTGTAGTCGAGCGTGCGATTCGCCCCGTTGAACAGATTGTCGGCGACGACCATGCCCTGTGCGATCGCAACCGGCGTCAGTTGCACATGATCGATGACATCGCCGATCGCGTAGATGTTGTCGACATTGGTGCGGTATCGGTCGTCGACCGCGACCGCGCCCCGATCGGTCAACGCAACCCCCACTTCGTGCAGTCCAAGGCCGGCGACGTTGGGCGAGCGTCCGGTTGCGTAGAGCACGAGGTCTGCTTCGAACACGCGGCCATCCTCGAGCACGACGCTTCGCGCTCCACGCGCGGTCAGTTCGACGCGAGCGACGCGCGCACCAAATTGCAGATCGATGTGTTTTTGCCGTAACTGCTCGGCGACGAACGCACGTACGCTGTCGTCGAACCCGCGCAGGAACAAATCACCTCGGTACAGCAGCGTTGCAGCTGCGCCGAGTCCGTTGAAGATGCCGGCAAACTCCACCGCGATGTAGCCGCCGCCGACGACGACCACGCGGCGCGGGAATTCGGGGAGATAAAACGCCTCGTTCGACGTGATGACGTGTTCGCGGCCCGGAAATTCCGGCAGCGACGGCCAGCCGCCGGTCGCGATCAGGATCTGCCGCGCCGTCACTGCCTGACGTCCGTCGATCTCGATCGTATGGCGATCTTTCAGCCGCGCGACTCCGGTGATGATTTCGACGCCCGCCGCGTCGAGCAGATCGCGATAGATGCCGTTGAGCCGCTCGATTTCGCGCGTCTTGTTGTCGCGCAACGTCGGCCAGTCGAATTTCGGCGCATCGATGCGCCAGCCGTACGCGGCGGCATCTTCGACGTCTTCGGAAAAATGCGAACCGTAGACGAACAATTTTTTCGGCACACAACCAACGTTGACGCAGGTGCCGCCGAGATAACGGCTCTCCGCAACCGCTACGCGCGCGCCATAACGCGCCGCCATCCGGCTCGCGCGCACGCCGCCCGAACCGGCGCCGATGACGAATAGATCGTAGTCCCAGTTGGACACACGACACCCCGAAACGAAGGAGCGGCGAGCCTAATCGATCGTCGCCGTTTTTCACAGCCGCGCGGCTGTTGTGAAGGGCGCTGTTGGGAAAGCTGCTCTTGGGAAAGACAGTGCGGCTACCGTAGACTTCCGCGCTTGCGTTGGGAGACGTGTCATGAACGGTGCCGAGAGTCTGCTGCAAACGCTCGTCGCATGCGGCGTCGAAGTGTGTTTTACGAATCCGGGTACGTCGGAGATGCATTTTGTCGCGGCGCTCGATAAGCAGGACGGCATGCGCAGCGTGCTCGGATTGTTCGAAGGGGTCGTCACCGGTGCCGCCGATGGCTATGCGCGGATGGCGGGCAAACCGGCCTGCACGCTATTGCATCTAGGTCCCGGTCTGGCCAACGGTCTCGCCAATCTTCACAATGCGCGGCGTGCACGCGTGCCCCTCGTCAATGTTGTTGGCGATCACGCGACGTATCACCGGCATCTCGACGCGCCGCTGACGTCGAACATCGCGGGTTTTGCGGAGCCGGTATCCGGCTGGATCCGCGCATCCGCGTCGTCGTACGACGTTGCGGCGGACGGCGCCGCCGCGGTGGCAGCCGCAATGACGCCGCCGGGACAGATCGCGACGTTAATCCTGCCGGCCGACACCGCCTGGGGTCCGGCGGCCGCATCGGCGCGTCGATTGCCGGTCCCGCGGCGTGAGGTCGCCGACGGCGCGGCCATCGACGCCGCCGCAGCCGCGCTGCGCTCGGGCGAGCCGTGCGCGCTGCTGATGAACGGCCCGGTGCTCGGCGATCGCGGGCTCGAGTTTGCGGGACGCATCGCAGGCCGCACCGGCGCGCAACTGTTCGCCGATACGTTCGTCACGCGCGTCGCACGCGGCGCCGGCCGCATCGAAGTGACGCGGCTGCCGTATTTCGGCGAGCAGGCGGCGGAAGTGCTGGCGCCGTATCGGCATCTGATCCTCGTTGCGACCAAGGCGCCGGTGACGTTCTTCGCCTACCCCGGAAAACCGAGCGAATTGACGCCGCCGCAGTGTCAGGTGCACGTGCTCGCGACGCCCGCGCAGGATGCGATCGCGGCGCTCGAAGCCCTGTGCGAAGCCGTTGGCGCAACAGCGTCGGTGCCGGCGCACGCGTCGCAACAGCCGCCGCCGTTGCCGCGCGGCGCATTGACGCCGCAAAGCGCGGCCCAGACGCTCGGCCACCTGCTTCCCGAAGGGGCGATCATCGTCAACGAAGCGGCGACGTCCGGATTCGCGATTCCAGCGCTCACGGCGGCGTCACCGCCACACGATTTGCTCGACCTGACGGGCGGTGCGATCGGCCAGGGCTTGCCGACCGCCGTCGGCGCGGCGGTCGCCTCGCCGGGTCGACGGGTACTCGCGCTCGAAGGCGACGGCAGCGCCATGTACACACTGCAAGCGCTGTGGACAATGGCGCGCGAGAATCTCGATGTGACGACCGTGATCTTTGCGAATCGTAAATACGCAATTCTGCAGATCGAGTTGCTGCGCGTCGGCGCAGGCAATCCGGGACGCAAGGCCGACGAGATGCTGTCGCTCAACCGACCGGATCTGGACTGGGTGAAACTCGCCAACGGCATGGGTGTGCCGGCGACACGCGCCACCACTGCAGAGGAATTCAACACACAATTGGCGCGCTCGCTGGCGGCGCCCGGGCCGGGTTTGATCGAGGTCGTCCTGTAAGCCTGGATCAGCACACAAACCGCGCCGGTCTTACATCCTTATATCGAACCGCCACGCGGGTTCTTGTTAGGCTGGCCGCCATTTTGAGACAACGGGTATCCCGCATTGAACATCACGTTGTTCGGAACCGGATATGTCGGTTTGGTCACCGGCACCTGTTTTGCCGAAATGGGCAATCAGGTGCTGTGCATCGATGTCGATGTCGACAAGATCGCCGCGCTGCAACGCGGCGAAATTCCGATCCACGAGCCCGGGCTCGAGTCGATGGTGCGCAGCAATACCAGTGCCGGCCGGCTCAGTTTTTCGTCCGACGCGGCGGCCGGTGTCGCCCACGGCGAAATCCAGTTCATCGCAGTAGGCACTCCAACCGCGGCCGATGGTTCGGCCGATCTGCGCTATGTACTCGAAGTCGCGCGGTCGATCGCGCGGCACATGACATCTCCAAAAATCGTCGTCGACAAATCCACCGTCCCCGTCGGCACCGCCGATCAGGTCCGCCGCACCATTGCACAGACGTTGGCGCAGCGTGGGGTCCGCATCGACTTTGATGTCGTGTCGAATCCCGAATTCCTGAAAGAAGGCGCGGCGATCAACGACTTCATGAAGCCGGACCGCATCATCATCGGCTCCAGCAACGGCAACAGCACGGGGGCGCTCGAGCAGCTGTATGCACCGTTCAACCGTAACCACGATCGGATTCTGCACATGGATGTGCGCTCGGCGGAACTGACCAAATACGCGGCCAACGTGATGCTCGCGACGCGCATCAG
>CAYUMA010000281.1:0-1644 GCA_964445675.1 uncultured Pseudomonadales bacterium
CCCGTTCACCGGCGTCGCCATCAGTGAGCGAGAACGCAATCGAATCACCGGTGCGCACCGTTGGCTGACTCTCGGCGACGTACTCGAGGTCCTGCGGCCAGAAATTGCGACCGCCGACGATGATCATGTCTTTTTCGCGACCGGTTACGAAGATACGACGGTCCAGCAGGTAGCCAAGGTCGCCCGTATCCAACCAGCCGTCGCTCGTCAGCACTTCGGCCGTGGCTTCGGGCTGATTCAGATAGCCCTCCATCACGCTGTCGGTACGCACCCACAGCGTGCCGATCTCGCGCTCCGGCAGCACGGAACCCGCCGCATCACGCACTTCGACATCGATGCCGGGCAACGCGACGCCGCAGTCGACGAACGAGCGAATCGGTGCGCGCTCGCGATTGAACTTGGTAACGGGTCGTGCGCGGCGATGCTTCACACAGTCGTTGCGGTCGACGTGGTCGACGCCGACGCCGACGCCACGCTGCGCAAAGCTGATTGCCAAGCCGACTTCGGCCATGCCGTAGGACGGCACGAACGCGTCGCCGGTAAAACCGCTGCCCGCCACCGCACGCACGAACGCCGCGAGCGACTCCGGCCGGATCATCTCGGCGCCGACACCGGCCACGCGCCAGTGACGCAAGTTGAAACGTGTCCCATCACCGTCACGCAGACGCCGCGCGCATAACTCGTAACCGAACGGCGGGCCAAACGAAATCGTCGCGCGCGTGCGATCCATCAACGTGAGCCACATCCGCGGTCGCATTGCGAATTCGCGTGTACCGAGATAGGCGGCGGGTACCTGCCCTGCCACGGGCACCAGCAATTTTCCGACCAGACCCATGTCGTGATAGAACGGTAGCCACGAGAAAAAGCGGTCGTCGGGTCCGAGTCCCAGACCGTCTTTGATGATCGCCGCGAGATTGCACATCACGGCGCGCTGGGTGATCACCGCGCCGCGCGCGACGCGCGTGCTGCCGGATGTGTATTGCACGTACGCAATTTCGTTGGCGCCGGAACCGCTGAGATCGGCGTCGATTGCGGGTTGTTCGATCAGGTCTTCGAGTCGCGCGGCCATCGCTAAGTCGAGCCCGACAGTCGCATCGCGCAACAACGTGACGAAGGCGTCCGTCGCAAACGCGGCGCGCGCGCCGGAGTTCTCGATCAGGAAGCGCAATTGTGCGAGATATTGCTCGCGCCCGCCGAGGCTCACCGTTGCCGGCAGCGGCACGGGAACGAGTCCCGCGTACTGGCACGCGAAGAATAGGATGACGAACTCGGAACGAGTTTCGGCGACCAATGCAACGCGATCGCCGCGATGGATGCCGACCAACCCGAGAAGACGTCGGGCCGCGTGCATCGCTCGTGCACGCAACTCCCGATAGCTCAGCTCACAGTCCACTTCTCCGCGGCCATTGAAGAACGTCAGTGAATGACGGCTTCGTGCCGCGTGGTCCAACGCTTCATGCAGCGTTGAAAAGTCTCCCGGTCGCCAAACTTGATCTTCTACTACGCCGTCAGCATCCGTTTGAAGGGAAACGCTGTTTACCACCAACACACACTCAAGCTTATTATGTTAAGGTTCGCTAACACGCAGACTAAGCCGCGCTAGCAGCTACTTACCCCTGAGACTGCACTCTACTTGAGTTCTCT
>CAYUMA010000282.1:0-2729 GCA_964445675.1 uncultured Pseudomonadales bacterium
TCGATGATGGTTTTGTTGATCATAGCCGGCATCGTGCTCGGCCTCGTCGCTGCGGCATCGTTGTTGATCCGTCGCTTCGAGAACATGCCGAGCAAGCGCAAGAAGAAGTTGTTCACGAAGACGATCAACGAGGTCTACACGTGGTTCGAGGACCACGGCCTGATGCGGCGCAATCCGGCCTATATCCGCGACTATCATCGGGAGTATCCGGAGCTGAAAACGCTCGAGGACAACTACGCGGTCGTGCAGCAGGAATGCCTCGAGCTGCTGAACATCAAGGATCGACTCACCGATGTTCGCGCACTGGGTGCGGGTTATACCGATGGGGGCATCCACACGGCGAAGTGGAAAGCCTTCATGTTCAAGTCCGGCGATTTTCTCGAAGACAACTGTCGGCTCGCGCCGCGAACGGCCGACGCGATCCGGCGTATTCCGGGTGTCTACACGGCCTTTTTTTCCGTGCTCGATCCGCATCAGGAGATCACGCCGCACTGGGGTTATTACAAGGGTTTTCTGCGGTACCACCTTGGCGTTCGGATTCCGTACAACAACGCGAACAATCAGTGCTGGTTACGCGTGAACGGCGATCCGGCGCAAAACGCATTGCTTGATAAAAGCCAGATTCAATTCGGCGAGCGGTACTACTGGAAAAACGGCGAAGGCATCATCTTCGACGACAACTACCTGCACGATGCCGCCAACGAATCCGACGAGGTGCGCGTCGTATTGTGGCTCGACCTGCGCCGCAAGATGCCGTTCTACATCATGCCGCTGAACCGGCTATGCCTATGGCTCGTGTATCGCGACAAGTCGGTTGACAAGATTCGCCGTGGCGCGCTGATCGGCGCCGAAATGCCGGCTAACGGCCCAGCGTGAACCCGGCCGGCGAACGCCCGGAATAGGCGATCTGACCGCGGGGACTCGCAAACAAGAGCTCGATGCCTGCGGCCGCCGCGTCTACCGCGACGTCGACTCCCAGTTCCGCGATCAGTTCGCGCAGCGGCGCGGGTTCGAGCGCCGCGATGCGCAGCTGCACGAGGGGGCCAACGCGCGGCGACGTCGTCGCAGGGTGCGGTGACTCCAGCCAATCGATGAAGAACGGCGCGAGCCCGCCGTATGAGTGATCGCGCAACCCGAATAACTCCCATTCGAGGCGCACGCCGTTTGGCGGTGTGCGCGACATGCGGCGAACTTCTGTCGGCGTCCACCCGAGCGTCCGCAGGCGTGCCGCGACGTGGTCCAAGCCGCTGCAACGGACGGCCCAATGCAGCAGCGTCGGCCGCGCGAGACGCGCGAACGGTGTGGACATTGGCGTCGGCGGCTGTGCCGGATCGGGCGCGACGATCTCGAGATAGCTCGCCGCGCCGATTCCACCGACGGACGCGGGTCCGCCAACGGCGCGGCCCGTGTCATCGAACGCAACGAGCGCATTGTGCGTGCCACCGCCGGGATGCGCGCCGCCGAATCCCGGTCGAATCGACGTCGCACTTTCGAAATCGGCACACGCGCGATCGAGGTCCGGCGCCGCCAGCACGACGTGGTCGATGTGAATCGTGCTGTGCAGAACGGGCTTCAGAACGGCACCCCGACAGCGCGACAGAGGAAACTCATCAGCGGTGTCGCGGCTTCGAATTTTTTTGCGACGCGTGCGGCGAAGTCCTTCCTGAACAGCTCCTCGTCGTCGATCGAAGCAGTCGCAATGAAGTCGGTCCGCTTCAGGTCCTCGACCAGCGGATGGTCGCTCGGAAAGCCCCGCGGCGGGCGTTTCAGCGCGCCGCCTTCGAGTGTGTATACACGGCGCAAGGCCGCGGCGTCGCGCGCGCTTTTCCACGCTTTCGGGCGTTCGACGATCGCGTTGCGAATTCCGGCGAGCGCGTCCGGCTCCGGATGCCACATGCCGGCGCCGATGAAATGGCCGCCGGGTTCGATGTGCATGTAGTAACCCGGCGCGTGCACGTCTTTGCCTTGCGTGTGGCGGAACTGAATGCCGACGTTGGTCTTGTACGGCGTCTTGTCGCGGCCGAACCGCGTGTCGCGAAAGACGCGCATCAGCGAGCCGCCCATCTTCTTGGCGACTGCTTCGAATTCCGGCGCGAACCGGTCGAGGTGTGGGGCCATCGCGACGATGAAGTCGAGCGCGGGTTCACGCACCAGCATTTCGTAGCGATCCTTGTTCTGCGCAAACCAGTCGCGCTCGTTGTTGTGTTTCAGCTCGTCGAGAAATCCGAGCAGGCTCGGATCGAATCCTTTGAATGGCATGGCAGGTGTCGGCAATCCCAGTGGCGCCAAATGTACCACTACCCGGATGTCTGTCAGTGCGACAACGCCGCTTAGAAAATGCCGCGAATGACTAGTGGCGGAGGTCCGGCGCACCGAACCTCCGCCACCAAAGTGTGGGTGGCAATCGAGGCGTCAACGTTCGTCTGATCGACATCTGTTCACATGCGCGCGCTAGCGCTGCGGTGACGGTGGGGATGCGACCCCATCCAGCGGTGGAGGTGTGTTGCGCCGGACCATCACGCGCCGCTGTCGTTCCGACGAAGCGCCTCAACGGGGTGAGCGGTTCGCCCATACCCGGTGAGGGATGGCGCGTGGTCGAGCGACCATGGATGGCTCGAGCGAGTCCGGCGCAACACGCCTCCACCGCGTCAGCGCAGCTTGAAGCGCTGGATCTTGCCGGTTGCGGTTTTGGGCAGTTCCGCGACGAACTCGATCCAGCGCGGGCGCTT
>CAYUMA010000283.1:0-3031 GCA_964445675.1 uncultured Pseudomonadales bacterium
ATGCATTCCTTCAGTAGTTTTGATGAATGAAGCGAACGCCACACCCGTGCCGCCGCCCGCAGTAATACGCTCTGTTGAACACGAATTACTACGACGTAGAAAATCGCACACCTCATGTGAAGGCGGCGTGAAGTAGTCGGACGGCTCCGCAAAACACCCGTTACAGCGCTTTACACATATTTACTAACAATTTAACTGAGGGGAGTGCTTGGGGATTGCTGGATTTGGCGATGCAAGTCTGGTAACGAGCGGCAACTACGCGGTCGGGAAAGCCCCGTCGCAACAGAGGCGTTCTCGAATGGAATGGGCTAGCATGCAGGCGAAGGGGCAGTTGCCGCGGGCCACAGACGTTTCCGACGTCGACGCACTCGAGAAGCTCGCACGTGTCGCCACCGACGAGCCCGTGAAGCTCCAAGAAAAGGATCTGGTCTGTGCATCCGCGTTTCTGGCAGCGTATGTCCACGGATGATCTACACGATCGGCGACAAAATCAGGAACATCGAATTCAAACCGCAAGGCGATCTTCGAAATGGCTAATACGTTACCGCTTTCCCCCGACGAGTTGCTCACGACCACGCGCGCCGTGCGCAAGCGACTGGACTTCGATCGTCCGGTCAGTCTGGCGCTGATCAAAGAATGTCTGGAAATCGCGCTGCAGGCCCCGACCGGTTCCAACGCACAGGGCTGGCAGTGGATGGTGGTGCTGGATCCGGCGAAGCGGCTGGCGCTTGCCGAGCTGTACCGCAAAGGGTGGGCGATCTATCCGTCGATGGCCGCCTCTGCGCACCAGGTCCACAAGGCCGATCCGTCGATGCAGGAGATTCAGGAACGCGTCGTCTCGTCGGCCGAATACCTCGCCAACAATCTCGAAAAGGCGCCGGTGTTCGTGATCCCCTGCATCAGCGGCCGGGTCGAGAACATTCCAGGCGCATTCGGCGTGGTTGCGCAGGCAAGCATTTATGGTTCGATTCTGCCCGCCGCATGGAGCTTCATGCTGGCTGCTCGCGCGCGTGGCCTCGGCACCTCGTGGACCACGCTGCACCTGATGCACGAGGCCGAAGCGGCACGGATCCTCGGCATCCCGTTCAACGACTTCACTCAGTGCGCGCTGATTCCGGTCGCGTACACCAAAGGCACGAACTTCAGCGCCGGTCCGCGCAAAGCGCTCGACCCGGTACTGCACGTAGATCGCTGGTAGCGCGCGAGAGGGATGCCGATGCCCGAATCGATATCCGTACTGATCGTGTCCAAAGGGCACGATTTCGATCACAACGCATTTCTGGCGATGTTCGCCGCAATGAAGGGCATAACGACGACGCTCGTGCAGCAGCCCGCTGCCCAAGCGGTGTTGGCGCCGCAGCACATCGGCGCATACGACTGCGTGCTGTTCTACGACATGAGCGGCATTCCGGGTATCGGTCTGCTGCACGATGGCGCGGAAAATCGCGGGATTCCGCCGCCCGCCTACCGCGCCGCCATCGAAGCGATGCTCGCGCGCGGCACCGGCATCGTGATGCTCAACCACGCAACGGTGTCGTGGCCGCTGTGGCCGTTGTGGCGGCAGATCTCCGGTTCTTCATTCATGCTGCGTCGTGGACAACTCGACGGCGCCGAGGTGCCGGGTTCCGGTTATCGCGGCGGCCATGGGCCGCTGCCGAATCCGACCGTGCGCCTGATGCCCGCATGCACGCACCCTGTTCTCGATGGGCTCGCAGACGGCTTCGAGATCACCGACGAAATCTATCTGAAGACGGCCGGCTTCGAATCGCGCGTGCTGCCGCTGCTGCGCGGTCAATACGACTTCGTCGCCAACAACTTCACTGCGCCGCCGCTCGCACCGCCGCAGGAACAAGCGGCGTGGGACCATCCACCCGGCAGCAATCTGCTCGTCTGGGCGAACGCGGCGGGCTCGAGCCCCGTCGTGGTTTCCGATATCGGCGATAGTCCGCACGCCTTCGCGAATCCGGGCTTTCGCCGGCTGCTGCACAACGCATTGCGATGGGTTGCATCAGCCGATGCACGCACCTGGGCGCGTTCGCGAACGACACGGAACTAGCGCGTCTTTTCAAACCGCAGTTTCAACTCCAGCGTGCCGAGCATGATGCCTGGCTGGTGCATGAAGGTGTTGCCCGGCGCGTACTCGATACCTTCGAGGCGATCCAACAAACGCGTCCACGCGATCGTCTGTTCGAGCCGTGAAATTCCGGCCCCCGGACACACGCGCGGCCCGGCCGAGAACGTCAGATGGCGACTCACGGCTTTGCGATCGAGTTGTAGTTCGTGCGGACATTCGAACTCATCGGCGTCGATGTTCGCCGCGGCCCAGCGCAGATGCAGCAACGAACCCGCCGGAACCGCCACACCCTGGAACACTTCATCCTGACTCGTCATTCGCGTCGACAATCCCTGCGTCGGTGCGCGCAACCGCATGCCCTCCTCGATGAAGTGCCGCACCTTCCCGCGATCGCTCTTCAGCGCCGCGAACACACCGGAGCGTTCGCACAACAGCTGCGCCTGTTCTTCGAGCGCGTACTGCGTCGTCTCGAGCCCGCCGATGATCATCGCGTAGACGATGCCGTTGATCTCGAGATCGGTCAGCTTGCGGCCAAGTGCTGAGTAGGTGACCTGCGTCAGGAAGGTGATCATGTCGTCCTTGGGCTGCTTGCGCTTCGCCGCCACCTGATCGTTCACGTACTCCTTGAAGCCGTCGAGCAGCTTGAACTGTTCGACGGTCTGCTCTTTTGTCAGCAGGTTGCGGTGGCCGCGGCCGTACACAAACGCCTTCACCTGTGCAGTCCCCCACTCCGCGAGGCGCGCAATGTCCTCGCGCGGGAAGCCGAGCACGTCCGCCATCACCCTCTGCGGCAGCGGTCGCGCGAATTCGCAGATGAATTCCACCTCGCCGCGATCGATCCACACGTCGATGAGTTCGTCCACACAACGCGTGATCATTTCCGTGTGGCGGTGAGCGCCGGGCCCAACCCACGGATCGGTCAGCTCCTGCCGATGCGCGCGCCAGAGTTCGATCGTT
>CAYUMA010000284.1:0-2967 GCA_964445675.1 uncultured Pseudomonadales bacterium
GCGCTCAGGGCCGCATCGATCAGTGCATCGGCCAACGGCGCTACGTCAGTGGCGGCATTGAGCGCGCACAACCGCGCGATCGACGCGTCGTCGATCATGTCGGTCAAGCCGTCGCTGCACAGCAGAAACCGGTCGCCGTCGCGGGCATCGACTTCGGTCACATCACATTCGACATCGACCTCGATGCCGATCGCCCGCGTCACGATGTTGCGATTCGGCGCGAGCCGAGCCTCCGCGGTTGACAGGATTCCTTGTGCGACGAGCTGCTGCACGAGGCTATGGTCCGCCGTCAAGCGAGCGAGCTCCCCATCGCGAAATCGGTAGGCGCGCGAATCGCCGACATGGGCCGCGAAAAAAATACCTGCATGGACCATGCCGGCGACGAGCGTGGTGCCCATCCCGTTGTACTCTAGACGCGACTCCGCGAGCGTATGCACGCGCCGATTGGCGAGCCGCAGCGCTTCGCGCAGCGTCGTGGGAGCATCGCGGTGAAGACGCTCTGCATGCTCGGCGACATGCTGCATCACGGCCTCGATCGCGGCCGCGCTCGCCACTTCGCCGGCGTTCGTCCCGCCCATGCCGTCCGCCAGCACCGCGATACCCAGACGCACGTCGAACGCCAGACAGTCTTCGTTGTTGTCGCGGATCTTGCCCTGATCCGAACGCGCGGCGATGCGCAGGATCGGCATAGTCATGCTTCGGAGGGCGGCGCGTCGGTCTTCGCGACATCGGCGAGCTGACTTTGTCTCAGCTTGATCGGTTCGGCACGGCCCCGCCGGACGCGCAGATTGAGCATCTCGACGCCGAACGAAAAAGCCATTGCGAAATAGATGTAGCCTTTAGGCACGTGAAAGTCGAGACCCTCCGCAATCAACGTCACGCCGATCAGCAGCAGGAATGACAGTGCGAGCATCTTGATTGTCGGATGATCCTCGACAAAGCGCGAGATGCTCCCCGCAGCCAGCATCATGATCACCACCGAGATCATGATCGCCGCGATCATGACTTCTACGTGAGCGACCAAACCGACCGCCGTGATCACCGAATCCAGCGAAAATACGATGTCGATCAGACCGATCTGAACCATCACACTGCCGAAACTCGCGGCCTTCGCGGCGTGCTGCTGCTGCACCAGACCCTCGAGCGAGTTGTGCACTTCCTGCGTGGACTTGGCGATCAGGAACACGCCGCCCAGCAGCAGAATCAGATCCCTTCCCGAGATGGCCTCACCAAACCAGACGAACAGCGGGTCGGTCAGCTTCATCACCCACGTCAGCGACAGCAGCAGCAGAATCCGCATCACCATCGCAAGCGCGAGCCCGAAGAAGCGTCCGCGCGCACGCTCGGATTCGGGCAGGCGTCCGGTCAACACCGAGATGAAAATGATGTTGTCGATGCCGAGCACGATTTCGAGCGCCGTCAGCGTCAGAAACGCCATCCAGATGTGCGGGTCTGTCAGAAACTCCATGCGGTCCACTCGATTCGAACGAAGGGACGCGCATTCAATCACACCCTGCGTGGCCCCAAAACCTCTGCTTCGGCTAACATCACCGCTCTCCCAAGAAGGCGGCGGGTATGGACGAGACCAAGCGCGAACACGTCGAGGCCGCAGTATTGCGCCGGCTGCTGGCACATCTCGATGAACGCAACGACGTGCAGAACATCGACCTGATGAATCTGGCGGGCTTTTGTCGCAACTGCCTGGCGAAGTGGTACTCGGCCGCCGCGGCAGACCTCGGCGAAACCCTCGACTACGAAGCCAGCCGCGAACGCGTCTACGGCATGCCCTACGAGGAATGGAAGCGACTGCACCAGAGTGCCGCGACGCCCGCCCAACTCGCCGGTTTCGCCAAACACGACGGCTGACACATGGCAGATGTTGCTGTCGCACTGCATGACGTGAGCAAGCGATTTGCTCACGTCACCGCGGTTGACCATCTCTCGGTCAATGTCCGGCAAGGCGCCGTGTACGGCATCCTCGGCCCCAATGGCGCGGGTAAGACGACGACGATTCGTATGCTCGTTGGCATCCTGCGCCCGGATTCCGGCACGGTGCGCGTGCTCGATTCCACCGATCCCGCGCGCATCAAATCCCGCCTCGGTTATCTGCCCGAGGAAAAAGGGCTCTACAAAAAAATGCGTGTGCTCGACCTGGTTGCGTACTTCGGACGCCTGAAGGGTATGACACGCGCGGCCGCGTACGCACAAGGGCGCCGCCTGCTCGACGAATTCGATCTGCATCAATGGCACGACCAGAAATGCGAGAGCCTGTCGAAGGGCATGGGCCAGAAGGTGCAGATTGTCGCGACGCTGATTCACGACCCCGAACTGATCGTGCTCGATGAACCGTTTTCGGGACTCGACCCGGTCAACGTCGAACTGGTCCGCAGCATCGTGCTCGCGCTGCGTAGCCGCAATCGCACCGTGTTGTTGTCAACACACGTGATGGAGCAGGCCGAGCAGATCTGCGACGGTCTCATTCTGATCAATCACGGCCGCAAGTTGCTCGACGGCGCGCTGACCGACATACGGCGCGCCGCACAGCGCACGATTTCGATCGACTACGACGGCGATGGCACCTGCCTGAAGGGTCTTCCCGGCGTCGCACGCGTCAACGACGCCGGGCGCCATGCGGAATTGAGCCTACATCCCTCCGCCGATCCACAAGCGATTCTTGCGTGTCTCGTGAATCACCTGACGATCCGCCGCTTCGACACGCGCGAGGCATCGTTGCACGAGATCTTCATTCGCGCGGTGGGAGACGACTCTGGCCGTTGATTCCGCCAAGGCGTTGCTCGTCGCGACGCGTGAATACGTCGAGAACGTCCGCACGCGGGGCTTCTGGCTCAGCATATTGATGATGCCGCTGATCCTCGGCGTCGTCGCCGTGGCCTCGATGTCTCTCGATCGCGCCGAATCGGCCGCGCGTTTTGCGGTCCTCGACCGTTCCGGCTGGGTCGAGCGCGC
>CAYUMA010000285.1:0-3952 GCA_964445675.1 uncultured Pseudomonadales bacterium
CGGGCGGATCCCGCTGTTAGTGCGGCGCGGTTTTCGCGGCGAAATCATCACCACGGGAGCTTCGCGCGAACTGGCTCAGCTCGTGCTGCTCGATTCCGCACATCTGAACGAAGAGGAAGCGCGGCGCCGTGCATCGCGCAATGCGCGTCGCAACCGTCATGAACAAAGCGCGGCGCCGCTGTATTCGATACTCGACGCGATGCGCAGCTTCGAGTTCTTCGGCCGCACCGCGCACTACGACCAGCCGCTCGATTTAGTTCCGGGCATACGCGCCACGTTCGTCGACGCGGGGCACATTCTCGGGTCCGCCTGCGTTCGCTTGGAACTGACGGAGGCGTCGCGCCGTCAAAGCGTGCTGTTCTCCGGTGACCTCGGCAACGCAGGCCGTCCGCTTTTGCGCGATCCCGCCGTGCCGCTGCAAAGCGACGTCGTTGTGATGGAAACAACGTACGGCGACCGACTCCACAAGCCGATCGGCCCCTCTGTCGAAGAGTTGTACGCCGCGATCCGAGATACGTTCACACGCGGCGGCAACGTTGTTATCCCGACGTTTGCGCTCGAACGCGCACAGGAAGTGCTGTTTTATCTTCGCGAGGGACTCGAGTCGGCGAAACTCCCGTCCGGCATTCAGGTGTTCCTCGATTCGCCGATGGCGATCTCGGCGACCGAGATATTCGGGGGTCATCCGGAGTGCTACGACGCGCATACAGCGCGGCTTTTTCGCCGGGGGCTTGATCCGTTGGACCTGCCGGGGCTGCGCATGACGCGGGAGACGTCCGACTCGATTGCGCTGAACACGATCTCGCGCGGCGCAGTCATCATGGCGGGTTCCGGCATGTGCACCGGCGGCCGCGTACGGCACCATCTGAAGCACAACCTCTCGCGTCGGGAGTCGAGCGTGATCTTCGTCGGCTTTGCCGCGCAGGGCACACTCGCACGCCGGATCATCGATGGCGCGAGCGAGGTCGACATCTTCGGCGCGCCGGTCCAGGTACGCGCGCACCTGCACACCATCAACGGCTTCTCGGCGCACGCGGATCGCGACGAACTACGGGCCTGGCATGCGCAGGCTGCCCCCAAGCGCACGTTCCTCGTGCACGGCGAGGAGACGACGATGCGCGGGTTCGCGGCGTTGCTTAAGGACACGCAGGTCGAGTTCCCGGCGCTCCACGAAGGATTCGATCTCTAGGGCCGCTACTATTGCCGTGCAGCAACGATCTGGGTCAGTTCCACCATGCGGTGCGCAAAACCCATTTCGTTGTCGTACCAGCTCATCACCTTCGCGAAGTTGGACCCGATCACCTGGGTCAGCGTCGAGTCATAAATCGACGAGCGCGGATCGCCGAGATAATCGCATGACACGAGCGGCTCGTCGGTGTACCCCAGAATGCCGCGCAACGCGCCAACGCTCGCGAGCTGCATCGCTCGATCGATTGTGTCCTTCGACATCGGCCGCTCGGTCGCAACCGTGAGATCGACCAGGCTCACGTCCATCGTCGGCACGCGCACCGCCTGTCCGTCGATCTTTCCCTTCAGCCGCGGCAGCACCTCGCCAATGGCTTTTGCGGCGCCGGTGGAGGTCGGAATCATGTTCATCGCGGCTGCGCGGGCGCGGCGCAAGTCGCCCTTACGGTGCGGAATATCGAGCACGGGTTGATCGTTCGTATACGCGTGGATCGTCGTCATCAGCGCGAAGCGGATGCCGAAGGTTTCATCCAGTACTTTCGCGACGGGCGCCAGCGCGTTTGTCGTACACGAGCCGCACGAGATGATGCGGTGGCGAGCCGGATCGTAGTCGGCATCGTTCACGCCGATCACGATGGTCACTTCGTGATCTTTCGCCGGTGCGGACAGCACGACCTTGCGGGCGCCGGCGTCAAAGTGCGGTTGCAGCTTCGTGCTGTCGGTGAACACGCCCGTACACTCCAGCACGATATCTACGCCGAGGGAGCGCCACGGCAATTCCGCTGGATCTTTTGCCGCAAACGTCTTCACCGTGTGACCGTCGATGTCCAACTGGCGGTCCCCGGCACTCGCGCGAACGTTGGCGCGACCATGCACCGTGTCGTAGTTGTACAAGTGCGCCAGCGTGCGCGCGTCTGCTAAATCGTTGATGGCAACCAGTTCGATATCGTCGCGGCGGACTTCGCTCAGTGTGCGCAATATGCAGCGCCCGACGCGGCCGAAACCGTTGATCGCAATCTTCGTTGACATGGTCGTTGCTCGTGTGTGCGAGTGCTTCGTCGCAGACTAGCCGCACGCAGTTGACGATGCCACCGCACCTGAGAAACGCAGTCGAAAAGAGCCAACCGGACGGACCGGACAAAAGTCCCAGGCTTGGATCACCAGCGTGGAGAACCGGCTTGTCATGCGTCTGTCATGTTCGCACTCTATTCATGTATAGCCAGCGAGGGCGGCGCATTACGGGAAGCGTTGAAGGTCACGCGGCGAGAGGGCTCATGGGGTCGGTTGACATAAGAGTTCCAGTCCGGTCGAACGGAAGTTCGGTTGTGTCGCGCTCGGACGCCTTGCGTTCTGGGTTCCGGCGTTGCTGGTGAGTGGGTGTTCCGAGGCATACCAGTCAATCCAACAGTTTCATTTCCATTCGATTACACAATGCTTACAAACCCAGCATGACAATTGGCCGAGGATGACGGTCGGGCGAAGGGGTATGGGACACAACTCTCATTCGCCGCGATAAAAAAGAAATGGACACACTCAAAAGCTATAGCGAACGGCGAAGCACGCTGTCGTACAGCGTGTTGCGACGCATGTTCCAGGGAGGCGAATGTGGTAGTCGATTTAGAAGAGGATATTGGTTGGTTCATTGATCGGTACTTCAGTCAGGTCGATCTTCAGTCAGTCCACGACGTGCTAGAGGCAGGGGTTTTCCGTACGCCCCGTGTCGCGCGCGCTGTGCTCTTTCTTTCTAACGGTAGCCTGTTTTTGCTGCGGCATTACGCTAGGGCCTGCGTGCTCGACGTTCGTAGTGTGTTGTTGGATGCGGAGTATGTCGCTGGCGACAGTGAGACTCCGATGCAGGTGCGCGACATGTCGCTACCGCTGTGGCATGAGCGCAATCGCGGTTCTGGCGATCTGTCCGAGCGGACACTCGTGAATTCGGGCGTGCGAACGAGCCAAACGCCCAACAGACTAAGGAATGCCGATAGAAGCACTGTTCACCATGCGCACCTCGTCAACTCCTGTTTCACGCTCGGCAAGGTCCATTACCTCGTCGCAACCAAACAGCCGAGTAACGACCGCGTCCGTTGCTTCCGCAAGGAGCGCACCGTGGTGACTCTGGTCGAGTTGCCGCCAGCATTCGTGCACGAACAGGTGGCCGAACGAATCGAGATGACAGACACCCGATACTAATGCGGCTTCCTTGCATCGCGATCAGAATCGGCCTTGATTGCAATCTTCGACGATCACGAACGAATCGGTGATGGCGTATCCGAACTGCGGATGGTTGTTGGGCAGGGTTACCGTGTGTACTTCGGCGCCGTCGGAAGAGCAATCTAGCCTGATCTTCTTCGACTTGGAGAGGCGCAGATCAAGAACGAACCGGAAGCATATCTGCAGTGCCGTTGTGGCGCGTGTCGCATCATCTTGTGCGATCCGACCATGCGCGCCCACGTTGAATGTCTGTGTTTTGACTGCCACCAAAGGGGCCTCATCTCAGCAAGTAAGAGGCAGGGCAACTCCCTCCCTAAGGAAACTCTGATTTATTACGCCAACAGGTATACAATGGCGCACTGATCAGGTCAAGTGAGAGAGAGATGCGTCCACGCCAGGGAACGTTGGCTGAAGAGGGCTTCGAACAGTATCGGAAGGTGACGCGCAAACAGCAGTTTCTGGCGGAGATGGAGCGGGTGATGCCGTGGAGCGAGATCGTTGCACTGGTTGAGCCGGTGTACCCGAAGGGGGATGGCGTGGGCCGCCCGCCGATTGG
>CAYUMA010000286.1:0-3161 GCA_964445675.1 uncultured Pseudomonadales bacterium
ACCGCCTATTGCCTCGCGGTGATCACGTATCAGATCGGTTCTTTTGCCATCGCGCCCGCGGCATCGGCGTGGACGATCGTCGCTGCGCTCTGCGGGCTCGCGCTATCGTTCACGCTGCTGATCCGCTGGGGCAGACGGCGCCTCGATCGCAGTCGTTTGATTCCGCTCGTGCGCCTCGGCTGACGCGGCGACAAGACTCGACGGTCTGTCACAAGGCCAACAGTCAGTCGGCACCTTCGAGCAGCTGCTGATAGCGGCGCAAATGGCGTAGTGCGGCGAGTTCATCACCCCGGATCTCGCAAATCCGCGCGAGGTTGTAGTGCGCATCCGGGATTCGTAGCGCCTGGCGGTAGTACTCGGCCGCGGTGTCGAGTTCGTCGAGTTCGTCGAACAACGTGCCGAGGTTATAGAGCGCGAGTTGATGATCCGGCACGCACTCGAGCGCCTTACGGTAATAGCGGCGCGCCGGCTTCAAATGTCCTTTGAGCTGGTACAGCCGCCCGAGATTCACATGCGCGTCGGCATTGGCGGGATCGAGTGCCACGGCGCGCAGATAGGCGTCAGGCGCGCGTTCGGGGTCGGCATCTTCGAGATCGAGCCCGAGGTTGTACCAGTCATCGCTGTCGAGTTCACCGGCCGGAATCGGCGCCGCGTGCTGGCGGTCAAGCGCCGCGACGCTGCTCGCGAGTTCACTGACTGCAAAGTTCAGGTGGCCCTGGCCTGACTCGGCATTCCACACCGCGCTGTCCTGGCGCACGACCACGTTGTTGCCGTCGGCAAAGATCCGCACCGCGGACAGCGACTTCATCGACGTGAGTTCCGACTTCAGCTTCAGCAGCACCCGATACGCGCGCCGCGACGACACCTGCGCGTCGAGCAAGCCCTTCGCGGTGCGCAACAGCACGACATCCTGGAACGAAAACCGATATTCGCCGCGCCCGCCGCGCTCGGGTGTCAACAGTCCACGCCGAACGTAGTGACGGACCTGGTCGGCGTTGAAGCCGATCAACTCCGACACATCGCGAGTGGCGTAACCGGTCATCCGCTCTTTCGTTTTGGACTCTTCGTCGCGGCAGGCAGCTTGCCAACTGGCTTGCCAACCGGCTTGCCAACTGGCTTTTTGATCGCGCGCTGCGCGGGTTTGCGCGTTCGATTCGCCGCAGGCGCGCCCGCAACCGACGCTTTCAGCGCTTCCATCAGATCAATGATCTTCGCTTCGGGACGCTCTTCGGGCGGCACGGAGATTTCCTTGCCCTCGATCTTCTGCTGGATCAACTCGAGGACGCGCGAGCGAATCTCGTCGGTGTATTTCTCGGGCTCGAAGCGCTCGTTGGTGCGTTGCTCGATGATCTGAATAGCCAGCGCCAGTTCGCCGGCGTCGATCGCGCACGTGTCGAGCGGCACTTCGGCGAACGGCCGCAACTCTTCGACATGCTTCAGCTGCTCCATCACGAGGCCGTCGGCCATCGGCCGCAGCAGCACGAGGTAACTCTTGCCGCGAGCCGCATATTTCGCCAGGGCCGCCCGTCCAGTCTTCGCGAGTGCTGCACGTAACAGGTGATAGGAGCGCGCGGCGCCTTTGTCGGGACCGAGGTAGTAGACCTTCTCAATATAAATGCGCTCGACGTCGTTGAGTGGAATGAACTCGGCGATCTCGATTGCGTTGGTCGCCTCGACATCCATCGCCTTCATTTCTTCCGGCGTGAACGTCACGTACTGGCCTTTTTGAAATTCGTAGCCCTGGACCTTCTCGCCGGGCTCGATTACTTTTCCGTCCGAAGCACGGATGTACTGCTGCTTCAGGCGTGAGCCGTCTTGACTGAGGTAGTTGAAGTGGACGGCCTTGGTCGTATCGACCGTGGAGTACAACTTGACCGGGATCGCGACCAGCCCGAACGAAATCGTCCCTGATCCGGTTGCGCGTGCGGCCATGGATTGGTTCCTCGTCGAGTGACCGCGGGACTATAGCGCAGGGACCTCATGCCCTCAAGAATACGCCCAGCCCCGAGCGCCCGACTCACGCAATATCGGGACAAACGGCGTGCATCGTCGACCGCCGAACCGTTTGGTGCGACGCCGTCGCAGCACGCCACTTCGCTGCGTGGCCAGTTCGTCGTGCAGCAACACCGCGCGCGGCACCTGCACTTCGATGTGCGCCTCGAGATCGACGGCGCGTTGCGTTCGTGGGCGGTGCCCAAAGGTCCGTCGGCCAACCCCGCCGACAAGCGCTTCGCCGCGCTGGTCGAAGATCACCCGCTCGAGTATGCAGATTTCGAAGGCCCGATCGCGCCGGGCAACTATGGCGCCGGCTACGTCATCGTCTGGGATCGAGGTATCTGGATGCCGCTGAACGACATCACGCAGGGGTGGCCCAAAGGCAAACTGCTGTTCGACCTCCATGGCCACAAGTTGCGCGGACGCTGGACGCTCGTGCGCATGAAAAAGGAGAACGAATGGCTGCTGATCAAGGAGCGCGATGACGAGGCACGCGATGCCCTGCATGTTTATTCCGACGAATCGATTCTCTCCGGACTCACGCTCGCCGAAGTCGCGGATCCGTCGGCGCCGTCGCGCAAGCTGAGTCAACAACTGAAGAAGCGCGCAGCCCCGAAGGTGCGCGAGTCCCAGGCCCCGCCAAAACCGATGCTCGCGACCGCGGGCGTTGCATTCGATCGACCGGGTTGGGTGTTCGAATTCAAATACGACGGTTATCGGCTGTTAGCCGACAAATCCGCCGACCGCGTTCGCCTGTTGTCGCGCAACGGCTTGCCGCTAACCGAGCAGTTTCCCGATATCGCCAAGGCGATCGCTAAACTGCCGCACGAACAGCTGTTGCTCGACGGCGAACTGGTCGTCAACGACGCCACGGGCCGTCCGAGTTTTTCGGCGCTGCAGGCGCGCGCCGCGTTAACGAGTCGCTCGCAGATCATCGACGCGGGGCGGCACCAGCCAGCGATGCTCTATGCGTTCGATCTGCTCGAGGCCATGCACTACGACTTGCGCGAGTCCACGCTCGAAGAGCGCAAACGGGTGCTCGAACACGTGCTACCCACGGTCGGTCCGGTCCGCTATTCGCACCACATTCCCGAGAGCGGGCTCGCCACTTTCGCCGCCGCACAGCGCCTTGGCATCGAGGGTATCGTCGCCAAACGCGCGGCAAG
>CAYUMA010000287.1:0-6354 GCA_964445675.1 uncultured Pseudomonadales bacterium
ACCGAGAATCCGCATCGCCTGGCGCATCGCGTTGCGGATCACCGGCTCTGAAGCCCGGCTGATCAGGCGGCCGAGTACGTCCACGGTCGCGCGCGCGCCGATTCGTTCGAGCGCAATCACGCGCCCCGTCAACATCAGCGCCCATGTCGATGCGTTGACGAACGTCGATTCCGAGTTGCCGATATGATCGACCCAGCGCCCGGGGAGAATCTTGTCCGCGATCAGGGCATCGACCGTGGCCGCGTCCGGAATTCGCAGCAACGCCTCGGCGAGGCACATCAGCGCCACACCTTCCTCGTTGGCGAGCCCGAATTCCTGCAAAAACACGTCGAGCACGCTGTGTTCGGTGCGCCGGGCGCGGACCTGCTCGACCAGTCGCGTCGCATCGACTTCGATCGCACCGCGCTCCGCCTTCGTGAGTCCAAGACCGGCTGCCAGCGCAACGACGTCTTCGGCGGCGAACTTCGCTTGCCGAATCGTCACTCTGCGATCAAACAGTTCGGCCATGCGCAGGTTCCGTTCAGAAGTCGACGATCACCGCGGTGAGATGCCAATAGAACGCCCATGCGACGAAGGCAATCGCCGCTACGGTCAGCAACGCGTAGTGGGTCAGCCGCGCGGCCCACCAGAACCCGCCGATCAGCGCGCGCGCCGCATACAAGAGTTGTAGCAGCAGCAACGGTACGAGCGCGATCGGGATCCACAGCGCGTCTTCGAATAGTTTCGGCATCCCGAACGTCAGCTCCCGCGGGTGCTGCGCGAGTTGTCCGCCGATCACGACTACGAAGCCGATGATCAACGCGGCGTTCAGCAGCGCAAGCAGCGTCGCGCTCGTTTCCCCGCGCACGCCGATCCGATCGCGCCGCCGCCACGACGAAATTGGCCAGAACAGCCATGCTGCCGCGCCGAGCGCGAGCACACCGACCACGAGCCCGATATTCACCAACGGATTGCCACTGAGGGCAACCCGCTCAAAGTCGATCATCGGCATGGAGTCGAGATACAACAGCGTCGCGCGGTCACCGTCGACCCGAAACGCGACACGCTCGGTGCCCGCGTCTTCCGCGAACAGGTCGTCATCGACCTTGACGAAGCGCCGGGGTCCGTCCGCGCTCGAAAGCCACAGATATCCGTCCGCATCCGCACTGACCCGCAGCGTTCCCGCTTGGAGCGCTCGCGCTGACACCGGTAGCAGTGCCGCGATCTTGTCGTGGCCGCTGCTCGGTGTGCGCAGACTCGAGTAGTAGCCGATGTAGCGTTCTGCAACAAAACCTTTGGCGGCATCCCGGTGCAGGTTGGGCCGGCCGTACAGCCGATCCAGCAACGCGTCCATCAACTCGAAGCGCGCTACCTCGCCACCATCACTGTTGTACGACACGAAGATGCCAAGATCCAATGTCGGAGACAACATCAGCAACGAGTGGAACGCGAGCGTGTCGCCTTGGTGACCGACCAGCGTTTCACCGTGGCTGCTTTGTTCGTACAGTCCATGCAGCATCCCGTTCAGGCGCGGATCATGCGCGAACCCGGGCGCGAACAGCTGCGCGCGCGCCGCTGCCGTCAGTACCGATGAATCACCGCGCCCAAGCAATTCGGTCATCAGGCGGGCCATGTCTTCAGCCGTACTGCTGACGGATGCGGCGGGGGGCATCGTCACGAACTCGAACGGCGCTTTGTCGAATCCGCCGCCGTCACGGAAGTAGCCGTTCGCGACGCGTTCGACGAGCGCACTGGGAACGGGTTGTAGCGTCGTCGTGGTCGACATCGCCAACGGTTGCAATATGTGGCGGTCGACGTACGCGTCCCAATCTTCGCCGGAGGCGAGTTCCACGAGATGTGCCGCGAGCGCGGCCCCGTAGTTCGAGTACGCCGCGAAGTGACCCGGGATCATGACGCGCCGCGGCATCGTCGCGATGAGGTTCGAATGAAAGTCGCCGACAGTCATCGGCCCGTAAGCAAACAGTCCGATCAACCGATCCTCGAACCCCGCCGTGTGCGTCATCAAGTGCGTCAGCGTGATCGGCTGCGGATACGTATACGGAATCTGCATCGTTCGCAGATACGAATTGATGTCGGCGTCGAGGTCGAGCTTGGCGGCCGCGACCTGCTGCATGACGGCGATCCACACCAGCACCTTCGATACCGAGCCGATCCGGAACAGCGTCTGTTGCGCATCGACCGCGCGAAACCCCGCGCGATCCGCGAGGCCATAGCCCTGCGCCAGCACGAGCTCACCGCCGCGCGTGATCGATACCGTCGCGCCGACGACGTCGCCGCGCGCGACCTGCAGGCCCACGACACCATCGACGAATTGCTGGACAGCAGCGCGGTCGTCGAGCCACGCGAGGTCCGCGGTTGCGGCTTGCGCAGTACCGCCGATGATCGCCGTCGCAACGGCCGTTGCAATGAAGGCGCGTGCGGCGCCGGTGAAGCAACGCCCGACGCGCAGTGCATTCATTGCAGAGCTCCTTGTGCCGCCAGTTGCGCAATGCGCGCCTCGGTGTAGTGCAGGATATCCGTCAGCACGGTCGTATTGTGCGAGCCATAGCTCACCGCGGCTGCGGGTCGCAGCGCGGGTGCTGCCGACAGCAGGAAGCGGCTGCCCTCGATCGCCGTCGCACCAAACTCGGGATGTGCGATCCGCTGGATGAAGCCGCGCGATTCGAGTTGGGCGTCGCGCGCCAGCTCGTGGGTGTCGAGCACCGCATGCGCCGCAATGCCGAACCGTTGCAGCTCGCGTTCGATCTCGTGTGCATCGTGTTCGCACGTCCACGCGGCGACGGCTGCGTCGAGGCGATCTTCCGCGGACTTGCGGCCCGCAGCAGTCGCAAGCGTCGGATCGGCGGCGAGTTCCGGCCAATTCGCGTACCGCGCAAGCGCCTGCCACTCGACGTCGGTGCGCACCGCGATTGCGATCCAGCGATCGACACCGCGCGTCGGATACACGCCGTGCGGCGCCATCGCCGCATCACGATTGCCGCGCGCGACCGGCACGATCCCCGTCTCGAGATATGCCAATACCGCGGGCGCGACAAAGTGCAGCGCCGCCTCGGCTTGCGCCATGTCGATGAATTGCCCCTCGCCGGTTCGATCGCGATGCGCGAGTGCGGCGAGGATTGCGAGTGCGTTGTAGCGCACGCCCATGAAGTCGGTGTACGGACCAAACGTTCCGGTCGGCGGCGCGTCGGGATGTCCCGCCAGTTGATAAAAGCCACAGACGGCGCCGGCCATGTTGCCGAAGCCGGCGTAGTCGCGCCACGGTCCGGACTGCCCCATCAGGCAGCTGCTGACCATGATGATCCGCGGATTGAGCGCCTGCACCGCAGCGTAGCCAAAGCCCATCCGCTCAACGACGCCGGGCGAAAACGATTCACCGAAAACTTCGGCCCAGCGGATCAGATCGGCGAGCACCGCACGACCCTCGGCACTGCCGAGATCGAGCGACACATTCAACTTGTTGGCGTTGGTGGAATGAAATCCGGGCGTGCGTTCGGGGCCCGGCATGCCGTCGATGTACGGCGGCACGCCGCGCAACATATCGAGCCGGTTGCGCGATTCGACGTGGATCACCGTGGCGCCGTAGTCCGCGAGCATCCGCGTCGCGCCCGGACCTGCGACGACCCAGAACAGATCGAGCACTTTGAGTCCCGCCAGCGGCGCCGCGCGCGATTCGCGCCTTGGATTCGGTCGTGGTCGCCAACGCTCGAGCAGTGGCGCGAGATCGACGCTGCTGCTGCCGCCCGTCAGTTGCAGCGGGCTGCGCGAAAAGCGCGCGAACGGACCGATATGCCGGCGCTCACCTGCGCCTTGAACCTCTTGTTGAAGATAGCCGCGCTGCACGAAGTGCGGGCTGTCGAGCAGTTCCCCGACGTGCATCACCGGCGCGAGCAGCAGCTTGCGCGACGCCGCTTCGGCCATGACCTGCGCCTTGGTGCGCGTCGCGAGCAGCTTGGCGATCACCGCGTCGACGGCATCCCAATCTTGCGCGCTGACCGCGCCTTGAAACATCAGCAGCCCGACGCTGCCCCAATCGCGCTCGACGAGAGCGGCATCGCACAGCCCTTCGTCGACCGCCCAGCTCATCAACCGGCGCATGAACGCCGCGACGGGCGGTGCGATGCCCGGCGATACGAACACCCACCCGTCGCGCACCGGATAGATCGTACGAACGCGCACCGCACCGATCGGCGCCACGCCGCTACCGCGTTCGGCGCGCGGCTGATTCACCGCTGCGTCGAGACCGCGTCCGAGCAGCGCAAGCGTGAACGAGTGCTGCGCCGCCACGTCGATGTGCTGGCCGCGCCCGCTCCCCGTACGCGCGCGCAGCGCAATCAGAATCGCGACCGCCGCGTCTGCGCCGGCGTGCGCATGCGCCTGCGGAATCGACATGCGCAGCGGCGCTTCGGCCGCGGCGCCGGAGACGAACAAAAAGCCGGAGGCGGCCGTCAGCGTCAGGTCCGTCGCCGCATAGTGCGACTTCGGTCCTGTGCGGCCGAACGGCGTGATCGATGCGTGCACGACGTGCGGATACCGCTCGCGGACGACCTGCGGATCGAGGCCGAGATGCTCGGCCGCGTCGTGCGACAGGGATTCGATCAACACGTCGGCACCGGCGAGCAGCGTTGCGATCGATGCTCGGTCGAGGTCGGCCGCGAGCATGCGTTTCCCGCGGGTATAAGCGCGCCAGTGCCAATCGTCGGTGGCCCGCGCGACGCCCCCGTCGGTTGTCCGACCGACGCCCCTCTGCGCGCTCGGCAGCACCTGTATCACCTCGGCGCCGAGATCCGCGAGGATCTGACCCGCCATGAGCCCACCGCCGTCGCTGCCACCGGCGTCGCTGAGGTCGAGCACCCGAGTGCCGGCGAGCATCGCGTCGGAGCGCGGGCTCTGTTCGACGTTAGCCACCCGCCAACCGTCGCTGCAGCCACAGCATCGCGCGCATCGTCACGCTGACGGCTTCGACGTGGCGTTCGAGCGCGAACGCGTCGTACAGCGGGTCCTTCTCGAGCAGAACGCACCGGGTATCGCCGCATTTGAATTCGGCACGGCGGCCGAAATTATTGCCGGCTCGGCCATACTCGCCGAACTGCTCGGGGTCGTCCGCGAGCTTCCAGAACGCTTGCCACGTGATCGGCAGGTCGTCGATGCGCCGCTGCACCGCGCGCAGCGTCGAGCTCGCGGTGTCGCGCAACAGCTCATCGATCGGCAAATCGGGCGCCGCGAGCAGCGCGGCACAGTCGACGTGCAGCGCTTCCTGGACCGCCTCTTCGTCGATCGGGTAGCTGTCGAACCGGTCGGACAAGCTGAAGCGCCACCAGCGCGTGAAATACACCGGCACCACGTGCGCCGGCGACGTCATGTTCTGCAGGTAATTGGTGATCGCTCCGAGATCGGAATATTGATCGCCCATCTCTTGCGCCTGCAATAAATCGCCTTCGAGCTTTTCGAAGTGATCGTGCAGGCGGGTGTCGACGACCCATAGCAGTTTGCGCGGGTCCTGCGCAGCACGATCGTAATAACCCCAGCGGAACGGCGCTCGAAACCAGCTGCCTTGTGCCTGGGCGACGTCGCTCTTCGCGATATAGCGCACTTGCAACGGCGTCAGTCGCGGCAGCGACGACCCTTCGAGGCAACGATTCAGCTGTTGCGCAGCGATGAACGTGAACTTCTGATGCGCAGAAGGCTCGTAGGCGGTGCCATTTTCACAGAGCAGCGCACCTGCAATCACCGCGCAGCTTGCGAGCAGCCGTTTCCACCTCCCCATGATGTGCGGAATCCTCCCCAAGATCCGCGGCGCCGTCCTTCAAGGATGTCCGCAATCGCCGCTGGGCGCGCCTCGTTTGGTGCGACCCACCGCGCTTGCGCGGTCTCATCTTGGCGCCGACTCGTCCCACGCGTTTCGATCGGATGCTAACACGGGCCTGCGCGTTCGTACGCGCCCGACTGCGCGTTCATACGCTCGTCAATCAGCGTTCAATCGGTACCCATCAGCCGCTCGACACGCGCGCCGTCATCGACTCGCGCGAGCAGTTCGGCGACGGTTGCAGCGGTCCCCGGCCAACACAACGCGGGTGCGACCTCGGCGGCCGGCGCCAGCACGAAGCGTCGCTCGGTCGCACGCGGATGCGGCAGCATGAAATCGGACGTCGCGCGGCGCTCGTCACCGTAGACGAGCAGGTCGAGATCGAGTTCACGCGGTGCGTTGCGAACCGGCGCCGCTGCACGACCGAATTGCCGCTCGAGTTTTTTCAACGCCGCGAGCAATAGCTCCGGGGTGAGGTCGGCAACCGGTTCGAATGCGACCACTGCGTTGATGAAATCAGCCGAATCCGGCGGGCAATCGATCGGGCTGGT
>CAYUMA010000288.1:0-15825 GCA_964445675.1 uncultured Pseudomonadales bacterium
GGCGGGTTCTGCATCTGGGGTTGGCGCGATCGATATGGCCTGTCGCTGCGAGTCCGCCTGCGTCGGCCAGTCGAGCCAGGCTGCGAGCAGCGCTGCATTGATGATCAACGCAGCCAACACTGCCCAAATCGCCGCACTCGATTTGAGCAACCCAGGGTTCGGTATCGTCAACAAAGTGGGCAGATTGCCACGGTTGCGTTCCGCTTCTGACTTCTTCAACGCGTCGAGAATGTATGACATCGTCAGAGGTCGCGGCGTAGACGCGGCATGTCGTCCGGTGACGCAGCACTCATCGCGATCCACGTCAACGGCCCCGCTACGCCGTCAGGGACGATGCCATTGTCGCGTTGGAACCGAACCAATGCCGCCTGCAGAGCGTCGTCGAAACGAGCCGGTTCGACCGCGCGAAGGTCGATCTGCAGGACGCTCGCGAGATGCTGGCGCAACCACGCGACCGACGGGCCTGCGTCACCGACCTTCAGGGTGCCGCGATAGTCTGGCGGCATCTGCCATAGCACGATGTAGCTGCCGTACCAATGGCTGCCCAATTCCTCCACCGTCGCCGCGACGGATTCGCCGCCGAGTTTCATCGTGAGGACGTTGTCGTGGTGTCCGAGTATCGCCGCGTAATACGGTTCGACTCGATCGTCCCAGAGTTCGACGACAACCGGATGGTCGAACCGCGCGATGTCCCGCCAGGCGCCGTTCAGCCTCAGGCACTGTAGTCCCGCGGCAGGCGCTTGATTGCAAGGAACATCGGCCGGATCGAATGTGGCGCTCCAGCGCTCGAAGACCGCGGCATAGGCATCTCGTTGGAGATCGAAGGCAGTCAAGCCTGGGGGCCTGGCGAGTCGATCCACGGCGTCCCCGGGCTTCGCGACGTCGAACGTGACGTCCGGCGACCGAGCGACGTTGTCGGTTGTGGCGGCTGGCGCAGGGATCGCCCCGGGAATCGGCTGCGATTCGGCAGGCGCGACTGTAGCCGGTGCCGCTGTTGCGGCGCTCTGGGTAGGAGTTTTCGCCGCGACTTGACGATCGGAGGTGGCGAACTGAGTCGCACGCGATGCGGGGCCGCGTTCCCACAGCGCCCATGCAGCACCCATGGCGAGCGCCAAAAACGCCGCAACACCCATCCACAGTTTCGGCCGCAGCCACCCTTGTTTGCCGAACGCCTCGCGGGCGGCCTTGCGAACGATCCGAGCGGTGATTCTCGGTTTTCCCTCGACGAACGCGCCGAGCAAACTGCGATCGGCCACGACGTTGATCAGTCGCGGAATGCCGCGACTGAGCCGAAACGTCTCGTTCGCGGCCCCGCGCGTGAACAGGTGCGGGTTCCCGCCCGCAAGCGTCAAACGGTGGGCGATGTAGGCTCGCGTGTCGTCGCGTCCGAGGGCGCTGAGGTGATAGCGTGCGGTGACCCGCTGCACGAGCTGGCGCATCTCCCGTCGATCGAGCATTTCCGCGAGCTCGGGTTGACCCAACAGGATGATGCGCACCAGCTTGCGCTCGTTGGTCTCAAGATTCGTCAACAGCCGAATCTGCTCCAGCACCGCAGGCGACAGGTTCTGCGCTTCATCGATGATGACGACTGTGCTGCGCCCCAGCGCATGGGTGCGCAGCAGATGCCGATTGATCCGATCGATCAGGTGCTTGTTCGTCGCGGCAACGCCGCTTTGTGCCGGAATTCCAAGTTCCTCGCACAATGTCTCGAGCAATTCGTTGACCGTCAATCGCGGGTTCAGCACGAACGCGATGTCGAGATCCTCGGGCACTTCGTCGATCAAACTGCGAACTAATGTTGTCTTGCCGGTGCCGACTTCGCCTGTGATCAGCACGAAACCGCCGTCGTTGCGCAGGCCGTACATCAAGTGCGCCAGGGCTTCGCGATGGCGCTCGCTCAGGTACAGAAAACTCGGATCCGGCGCGATCGAGAACGGTTTCTGCTTGAATCGGTAGTAGTCGTCGTACATCAACGCACTTCGCGCAGTTGGTCGATGCGCGCGTCTTTGCTGCTCCACAGCTGATCGACCCATACGTGGAGTTGCTGGCGCACGTACGCGGGCATCTCGTCATGCACCTCGAGCAATTCCCGTGGGACGTGATGACTCGTTATCTCGACGCGCACTTCGCGGCATTGGCCCGAGATGAACTGCCAGAACGTAGGGGCTCCATGCGGATACGCGATTGTCACATCCAAAACCTGATCGACGCGTTCGCCGAGCGCACCGACGACGTAGCCGAACCCGCCGGTCTTCGGCGTCAGCAGATTGCGGTACTTGGATTGCTGATAGGCGTGCTTCTGCGGCGTGAATCGAGTGCCTTCCATGAAGTTCAGCACGCTCGTCGGCCGTTGTTTGAAAAATTCGCATGCGCGCTGCGTTGCCTCTTGATCGTGGCGTCGCAAGCCCGGGTCCTGCGCAAGCGCTTCGCGGCTGTAGCGGCGCACGTAAGGAAAGCCCAACAACCACATCGCGACCCCAAGCAACGGTATCCAGATCAACTGCTGTTTGACGAAAAACTTCAGCGGCGGGATACGTGACAGGAACGTGTCCTGCAGGATGAGGATATCCGACCAACCCTGATGGTTGGAGATCACCACGTACCATTTGTCGCGTCGCAGCGGCGTGTCGAACTTCGCCGCGACGTGGATCTGCGTGATGCCCAGAACTCTCAACATGAGTCGGTTGCCGGCGACCCACGCATCGATGACGCGGGTCATCGCGGCGCCGATCGCGATTTTGACGGGCGATACTCGAATCAGCGCGCGTGGCAGTGCCAGCAGATAAATCGGCACACACCAGATCAGTGTATTGATGGCGAGGAACAAACTCGCGAGTGTGCCTTTGAAAATGGCCATCACACAGTGCGTCAACTAAGATCGGTTCGAGTTCTTACCATATGACCCCTATCAGTACCAGCTTGGGGACGGTCGCGCGTGCATCGTTGGGAATCAAGTCTCGATCGAGATCGGCGGC
Organism: uncultured Pseudomonadales bacterium; assembly: GCA_964445675.1. Taxonomy (GTDB): domain Bacteria; phylum Pseudomonadota; class Gammaproteobacteria; order Pseudomonadales; family Azotimanducaceae; genus DATJGR01. Next base: position 2,976 of record CAYUMA010000288.1, read on the forward strand.
CGTTTCTCTGAATGCGGATCATCGTCGCGGTCTTGTTCGCGTCACTTGCTGCGTCCTGCGCGACGCTCGAATTCTATCGGCAAGCCGGTGCTGGGCAGATGTCGATATTGCAGCATCGGGAGTCGTCCGCGGATTTGATCGCTGCGCCAGAAACGGACCCGCACCTGCGAGAGCGACTGGTGAAGGTCGCCGCAATCGTGCAGTTCGCGCAAGAAAATCTGGCCCTCGAATCGGGTAAGCGCTATTCGAGCTATGTTCGCATCGACGGCGAGTACGTGGTGTGGAACGTCTTTGCCGCGCCGGAATTCTCAACCGCTGCGATACAGTGGTGTTATCCGATCGCGGGCTGCGCCGCCTATCGCGGCTATTTCAAGGCGCGTGATGCACACCGGTACGCGCAGCAATTGATCGCCGGACGGCGGGATACGACCGTGGGCGGTGTCGCTGCGTATTCGACACTCGGCTGGTTCGACGATGCGGTGCTATCTACCTTCATCGAGTGGTCAGACGTGGAGCTTGCGGGTCTGATTTTTCACGAGCTCGCGCACGCGCGCGTATTTGTGCCTTCAGATACGGCGTTCAATGAATCGTTTGCGAGCTTCGTCGAGCGGCAGGGTGAGTTGGCGTGGCTGCGCTCGCTCGGCGATGAGGCGCGAGTTACGCGGACGATCGCACGTTGGCGAATGTCGGACCGATTCGTCGCCTACCTGCTGAAGTGGCGAGCCGAGCTCACGCGTTTGTACGCTCAGCCGTTCAACACCGCCGCGCTGCGCTTGTTGAAGACCGAAATGCTGTCCGAGATTGAACGCTGCTATCGAGCCAATCAGAACCTGCTCGGCAACCAGGACTGGTTCTTTCGCGACGCACTCAACAATGCGCGTCTGGTGCCGCTCGCCGCGTATCACGAAGGGGTCGCGGGATTCGAACAACTCTTCGAAGACTCCGACGAATCCTGGCCCGTCTTTTACGCGAATGTAGCGAAGCTCGCGCGTCTCGACATTGATGCCCGCACCGCTGAACTCAAACGTCTGGGGCGTGAAGAGGAAAAGGCTGATTCCGCAGCGGACTCTGTGCCCGTACGATGCGATACGCTGCGCTTCTGACGGCGCGACCGCACACCCCCAGGGAGTTATGGCGATCGAACAAGAACCCAATCGCGGTGATGGAGGCGCCTCGTTTTTCTGGTATGACCTCGAAACGACGGGCACCGATCCGCGGTCGGACCGGATCATCCAGTTCGCCGGCATTCGTACAGACCTTCAGCTCAACGAAGTGGGTGCGCCGTTCAGCACGTACGTGAAGTGTCCCATCGATGTCCTCCCGGATCCGACGGCGTGCGCCGTCACAGGTCTGACGCCGCAGCGCGTCAATCGCGAGGGGATGAAGGAACTGGAAGCCTACGTCGCAATCAATCGGTGCTTTGCCCAACCACGGACCTGCGTCGCCGGATACAACAGCTTGCGGTTCGACGATGAGTTTGTTCGCTATGGATTTTTTCGGCACTTCATCGATCCGTATGCGCGCGAGTGGCAACGCGGAAATTCGCGCTGGGACATCATCGATCTCGCGCGTGCCGCCGCTGCGCTGCGACCGGATGGCATCGTGTGGCCGACCGAGGAAGGACTGCCGACGTTTCGCCTCGGTGAGTTGGCAGATGCGAACGGCATCGCGCATGTCGGCGCACACGACGCGTTGTCCGACGTTCGTGCAACGCTGGGTCTCGCGCGCCTGCTGCGCGCCAAACAGCCGAGGTTGTTCGACTATTGCTTGAAGTTGCGCGACCGCGACGAGCTGCGGCGGCGCCTGCGGCCGGAACGATCCGAGCTGAGCCTGCACGTGTCCAGAATGTTCCCGCGCGAACGCAACTGCATCGCGCCGATCATCCCGCTCGCCTGGCATCCGCGAAACCGCAACTCCGTCATTGTCGCGGACGTGGGTCGTGACGTGCGGGCGTTGGTCGAGTGGGACGTCGATCGATTGCGCGACACATTGTTTGGTAAGGACCAGGACGAACGTCCGCCGCTGAAGGAAGTGCGCTTCAATCGGTGTCCGTTCGTTGCGCCGCTCGCGACGCTGCGCCTACAGGACGCCCAACGCCTTAAGCTCGACGTTGCGGCTGCGCAGCGCCGCGCTGACGATCTGCGCGCGGCAGTGGGTATGGCCGACAAGATTGCTGCGCTGTACGACGGCCGCATTAATACTGCCGCGCTCGATGTCGATGCATCGCTCTACGACGGCTTCATCGACGATGCCGATCGCGCGCGATGCGGTGAGGTCTTATCCCAGATGCTCGATGGGGTTGCGTCGCCGCGCACATTGTTTTCCGACGAGCGCCTCAACGAATTGCTGTTTCGGCTGCGTGCGCGCCGCGATGAGTCAACGTTGAGCGCGCCCGAACTCACTCGCTGGCGGGCGTGGATGCGGAGCAAGCTGATCGACGGCGGCGACGCTGTGATGACATTGACGAAATTTCGGCGGTTGCTCGGTGAACTCGACGCGCCGGCAGAGTTGATCGCCGAGCTGCGCACACACGTGGATTTCGTCGAACGTAGAATCTCGCGGTCAGGCGCGTCAGCGGCGTGACGCTTGATCCTGCGTCGGGCGCGCCGGCGTGTCGTCGATCTCGTCGAGGTAGGCTTCGAACGACGCCGCCGGTGGGCTGAAATCGATACCGTTCGGCGGGGCAGATATCAATGCGGTCCACCAGGTTTGTTTGCCCGTCAATTGAATCGGTGCGAAGAGGAAATCACGCCATGGATATGGCTCGTCTGCGTAGTGTTCGGCGCGTTCAAAGAAGTAGCCGATTCGAGAACGCGATGCCAGCGCCTCGATGACGTCGACGGGTGCGTGGTGCCTCGACGCGTACTCCACTTGTTCACCAACTTCCGCGTCGCTCAGCACGATCAGGCGGTGCAACGCGCCCTGGGCGGTGAGAAATACGAAGCCCGGAGGATCCCCGACGAGGTAGTGTTCGAGAAATCGGTGTTCCTTGCGCAACGCCGCGAAATGCGCGGACACCGCCGGGTCTTCGAGCAGCGGTGGCGGATTCAACGACAGCGATTCCTGTATGGCGCGCTGTTGATCGAGAAAGTACTCGCGTTGCAGCTCAACGGCATAGTCGACCACCATGTCGAGAGTCGTCGATCGATTCTTCGGAACGAATCGATCGATGAAGCCGTCGTTGAACGCGTTTACCGCGAGTTGTTCCTCGCCGGCGCCGGTCATGAGCACTTTTTTGATACCTGGATCTTTGATGCCGGCGCACAGCGACAGGCCATCAATTGCCGGCATCGCCAAATCGACGAAGACGACCGAGACACGCCGGAATCGTTGCAGGTTGTTGAGTTCCTGTTCGATCATGCCGAGGTCGAAGTGGATCAACGAGTCGGGCCAAAGCAACGATTTCGACGGTCGCGTAAAGCTCCGCTCGGGAATCGGGGCGAGTGCGACCGACTCGTTGACGCGCTCGAGCGCACGCCGAGGATCGTGAAAAAGCAGATAGGCCATGTCGCCAGGTATGCGAAGGTCGAACGAACGCAGAAACAGGTCGTTGTCGTCGATGAACACCATCGTCGTCGGATGGAAGTACGGCGTGATTGAAAGGTCAGTCACGACCTATCCTCGGAAATGTCAACGTAAGCCGCGTGTAGCTCCCCAGCCTCGATTCGCATTTGATCGAGCCGCCAAGTCCTTCCATGACCATCTTGCAGAAGCTGAGACCGATCCCCGATGCGTGGCTCGATTCAGTCGTCGTGTAGAAGCGATCGAAAATACGTCTCAGGTTCTGCGGCTCGATCCCTGTTCCTGTGTCTTCGACAATGATTGTGCTCGCACGCGTGCGACCATTGATGAGTCTGACGGTCAGCTCTCCCTTGCCCGCCTTTTGTACGTAGTACAGGCCGTTCTTGAACAGGTTGAAGAGCACGTGGACGACGAGGACGTGTGGCGCATTGATGGTGAAATTTCGATCCAACGACAGGCAAATCAGATCTCGTTCGTAACGACCAACGAACGGATACCGATGCAGAGCATCGAGGACGCATCGCTGCGCACTGAAGCGTTCAAACACGTGGTCCTCGACGGGCCTCTCGGACGCGTTCAACAGCAATCGGTCGATGATGCTGTTGGAGTGATTGGTCTCGATTTCGATTTCGCGCAGGCTCGTGCGAAGTCGATCGAGTTGGCGTCGGCGAATCGCTTCGATCGGCAAAGCGTTCTCGATTGCGAGCTCGTACGCATCAATCAACCGAGGCAGATACAGACCAATTCCCTGCGCGAGCGCCTTGATCCCGAGGAACGGCGTGCGCAACTCGTGCGCGATGTTGCTGGTGACGTTTGATATGGCTCGCAGTTTTTCTTGGTCGATCAATTCACGGTTCGCGTTGAATACTGTTCCGGCAGCGAGAATGAAGAGGTAGATGGGCATCAAGTTCCAAAAGACCCGAGCCACCTCGGCCGTCGTCTCGCCTCCCGTCAGCATGAAGACGGCCCACGCGGCAGCCGTCGATAAACAGAATAGCAATCCGGCCAATAGCCCCGTGGGAAAGAGTAAAACGAGGAGGATCAGTGACACTGTGTATTGCATGGGCCAGATGATCGGGGTAGTGGATCCCTCGGCAACTAGGCTCGCGTTTTTGAGGAGGAAGAAGCAAAACATGAACGGGAGGCAGTAGGTAGCTGCGCTAACAAAGACAACCGCCAACCAGCGTTCATATCCTCTTCTAACTCCGAGGCGAGCGAACAAAAGTGGTACGCAAAGCAGTGCTCCCACCAGGCGAAGGGAAAGACTCTCATAGCTGCTGGGTTCGAGAGAGCGCCAAACGAAGTAGAAGAAGGGCTCTCCGATGACGCCGAACAATGCGATCGTTTGAATTTGGTGGTGCGAGTACCGATAGTTCCGCACGATGGAACGCCAGATCACAATCGGCGCTTCTAGCAGAGTTGCCGTCCAGATCTCGGTGCGCGATGCCACGGTTGCTACGCCGAGAGCAAATCCAGCAACGCCTTTCGTTTTGCGCCCGAGAGACGTCGAAAGCACAGCACGACCAATTCTTCTTCCGGAGCTAAATTTCCGCGGAGGGTTCGTTCGATCGCGGCAAACATCGGTGGTTCGATTGAGTGTTCGATCGCCATGCTCGGCAGGCCGTTCAATGAGTGGTCGAGCCGCATGATGATCTCGGAGTTGACACTGCGACGATAGAACCGCGCGACTTCACCGATACGCTGGCGAAGGCTGCGTGGAAATCGCACAACGAAGTTATCGATTGGTTCGCCCATGATGTATCCCTCCCGTGTTTTGGCTTCAAGCATACCGATGGATTGTTTGGTGCGGAATGATGTCATTTTGATATCAGTGACGACTGGAATTGCGGTCGCGATCGAGTTACGGTCGCGCAGCGGATTCACGAAGACTCTGTGGTTCATGAGCGAAACGACCGACAGCGGCGTGAAAAGTCACGGCGCACCCTCGAAGGTCCTATCAGCGGTCGATCGTCCCGGCTCGGAGGGCATCGCGGCCCGCACTGCCGGCAGAGGCCGCCTGCTGGTGGTCGACGACAGACCGGAACTGCTGAAGAGCCTGTCCGAGGTCGTGCGCCTGCACGGCTACCAGGTCACCGAGGCGCTCGGGGGGAAGGCCGCGCTCGAAGTGCTCGCCACGCAAGAGTTCGACGTGGTGCTGCTCGACTTGATCATGCCCGACGTCAATGGCCACGACGTGCTCGACTTTGCCAGCGCGCACAAACTGTCCGCGAAGTTCATCGTCGTCAGCGGTGATGCCAGTTTTGACGGCGTCAAACGGGCGCTGACCAGCGGTGCGTTGGACTTCGTCCGAAAGCCCCACGAACCGGCAGAACTGTTTGCAACGCTCGAGAAGGCGCTGAAGCAGCGGGACCTGGAACGCAGCCATGAGCAGAGGGGTGAGTGGCTCAAGGAATCGGAAGAGCTGCACCGATTCATCGTCAACAATTCCCCCGACCTCGTTTACATGCTCGACCGCAACGGCTGCTTCGAGTTTCTCAACGACCGCGTCGAGATCCTGCTCGGTTACAAGAAGGACGAGCTGATCGGTCGCCATTACTCGGAGTTGATATTCGAAGAAGATCTCGAAGCCGCGCGCAACCTGTTCAACGAACGCCGCACCGGTGATCGCGCAACGCGCAATGTCGAGCTGCGGGTGCGCAGTCGCGTAACACGCAACATGGACCGTTCGTTCCAGGCACAGACCGTGTGGATGGACCTGACGGCCCAAGGCCGCTACGCCGATCCGTCAGAACGCACGCGCGACACGTTCATCGGTACCTATGGGACGGCGCGCGACATCTCGCAGCGCAAAGAAGCCGAGCAGGTGATCAATTTTCAGGCGTACCATGACCTGTTGACGCATCTGCCGAACCGCGCGCTGTTGAAAGACCGTCTGAGCCTCGCGATCACGCAGGCGCAACGCAACAAACGACGTCTCGCGGTGATGTTCCTCGACCTCGATCGGTTCAAGATCGTCAACGACACGCTGGGCCATACGATGGGCGACCGGCTGCTGAAAGCGGTCGCAAATCGCCTGCAGGGTTGCCTGCGCGGTGGCGATACGTTGTCGCGATTCGGCGGCGACGAGTTCACGCTGCTATTGCCGGAAGTGCGCACGCGCGACGATGTCGTCGTCATTGCGAGCAAGATTCTCGACAAGCTCTCGGCGCCGTTCGTCATCGACGGGCATGAACTGTTCGTTGGTGCGAGCATCGGCATTGCGATGTACCCGGAAGCCGGCGATTCGGTCGAGTCGCTGATCCAAAGCTCCGACATCGCGATGTACCACGTCAAAGGCCGCGGCAAGAACGGCTATCAATTCTTCGCGGACGAGATGAACCAGAAGTTCTCCACGCGGCTGTCGCTCGAGCGCGAGCTGCGCAGTGCATTGACGACCGAGCAGCTGCGCGTCTACTACCAACCGCAGATCGATCTCGCGGACGGTCGCATCATCGGCGTCGAAGCGCTGGTGCGTTGGCAGCACCCGCGCCACGGGCTGATCGAACCGGCCGACTTCCTGGCGGTTGCCGAGGAAGCCGGACTCATCACACAACTCGATGAATGGGTGCAGGTGCACGCGTTCGGCGAAGTCGCGCAGTGGCGCGTGCCCGGTCGCGGCGACGTGCGACTCTCGGTGAACATGTCGTCGCAGCAGTTGGAGCAGGACGGATTTCTCGATCGCTTTCTGGCGAATCTCGACGCGTCCGGGCTTGCACCCGAACGCTTGAAGATCGAGATCACCGAAAACGCGATCATGCGCGACATGGAAGTGATCGTGCCCAAACTGCGTGCGCTGCGAAAAGCGGGTATCCACATCGCCATCGACGATTTCGGCACCGGCTATTCGTCGCTTGCGTATCTGCAGCATTTCCCGGTGAACACGCTGAAAATCGATCGCAGTTTCGTCGGTGACATCCGCGCCGATCTGGGCGACGCGAGCATCATCAACGCGATCGTCGCGATGGCGCGCGGACTCAAGCTCGACATCATCGCGGAGGGCGTCGAGACGCGAACGCAGCTGAGGTATTTGAAGTCGCAGGGGTGCAGCGAAGTACAAGGCTATATCTTCAGCCGCCCGATTCCGGCGCCGGAGTTGGTGGCATTGCTGCAGCGCGATCCGTTCGTGCGATTGGTGATGGCCGACACCGAGAACGAGGCCGTCGCGTCCGCAGTCTGATACTGGTTCACCGTCACGCCGTCACGTAACATTGCGCGCTTCCCACGCATCCGGTCGCGCCATGGCGGGCTTTACCACCACGATTGTTCATTCGGATCGCCGCAATCCGATTGAGCACGGTTCCCTGCACAAACCCATCCATTCGAACGTCGCGTATGGCTACGCCGACGCGCGCGAACTCGCCGACGTCTTTCAGGGTCGCAAGAAAGGCTACTCATACGGCCGGCAGATCAATCCGACCGTCGAAGCGCTCGAACACAAGATCACGCAGATGGAGAACGGTGTCGCGACCGTCTGCTTCTCGACCGGTATGAGCGCAATTGGAACGATGTTGTTTGCGCTGCTGCGCGCAGGGGACCATTTCGTTTCGAGCGCGTTTTTGTTCGGCAACACCAACAGCCTCTTTGCGAGCTTTGCAAATCACGGCGTCGAGGTCACCTTCGTCGATGCAACCTCGGTCGACGCGGTCGCTGCGGCAATTCGGCCGAACACGCGCCTCGTGTTCGTCGAAACCATCGCCAATCCGCGCACGCAGGTGGCCGATCTCGAGGCGATCGGCGCGTTGTGTCGATCGAGCGGTCTCGTCTATGTCGTCGACAACACGATGACGTCGCCGTACCTGTTTCAGCCGCACACGGTCGGCGCCAGCATCGTTGTCAACGCGCTGACGAAATACATCGCGGGACACGGCAACGTGCTCGGCGGTAGTTTGACGGAGCAAGGTCGCTACGATTGGCAACGGTTTGCGAACATCGCGCCGGAATACCGCACCGGCAATCCGCAGCTGTGGGGTCTGACCCAGATTCGGAAAAAGGGGCTGCGCGATTTCGGCGCGGCGCTGGCGCCCGAAGCGGCGCACCACATCGCCGTGGGTGCCGAGACGCTGGCGCTGCGCCTCGAGCGGCAGTGTCACAACACGCGGATGCTGGTCGCGGCGCTGGAACGGGATCCGCGCGTGGCGAAGGTCTTCTATCCGGGGCTGCCGTCGCACCCGCAGCACGAACTCGCAGCGCGATTGTTTCGCCAGCCGGGTGCGTTGTTCTCGTTCGAACTCGATGCTGCGATCGACGTATTCGACTTTCTCAATCGACTCGACGTCGTCATCAAGTCGAGCAACCTGGGCGACAACCGCACGTTGGCGATTCCCGTCGCGCACACGATCTATTACGAGATGGGTGCGCAACGCCGGGCGAGTATGGGCATCAATGATTCATTGATTCGAATTTCCGTTGGTATCGAAGATACGGCCGACTTGCTCGACGACTTCGAACAGGCGCTCGGCGGCACAACTACTTGACTTAGGAGCAGACGATGGGTCGCCTCAGCGACAAGGTAGCGATCATTACCGGCGGCGCCGGCGGCATTGGTCGCGCGGCGGGCCGCCTGTTCTGTGCCGAGGGCGCGAACGTGCTGCTCGTCGACGTCTCCGAAGCCGCATTGAAAGACGCTGCGAAAGAGATCGGCAGCAATCGAGTGAGTTATTGCGTCGGCGATGTCACCCAACCCGCAGACAATGATCTGTTCGTGCGGGTGGCGCAGGACCGATACGGCGGTGTCGATACGTTCCTCGCCAACGCCGGTATCGAGGGGATCGTCAAGCCGATCACAGAATACGACGTCGACGTATTCGACAAGGTGATCGCGGTGAATGTTCGCGGCGTCTGGCTCGGGCTGAAGTCGGTGATCCCCGCGCTGAAGGCGCGCGGCGGCGGCAGCATCGTGATCACATCGTCGGTCGCGGGTGTCGGCGGCTCGCCGGGCGTTTCGGCATATGTCACGAGCAAACACGCAGTCATCGGCATGATGCGCTCGGCCGCGCTCGAGTGCGCGCCGTTCAACATCCGCGTCAATACCGTGAATCCGTCGCCGGTGGAAACGCGCATGATGCGAAGCCTCGAGGAGGGGTTCTCGCCGGGCGCCGCGGCGGCCACGAAAGCAATGTTGATAAATCAGATCCCGCTGCAGCGTTATGGCATGCCGGACGACATCGCGAAGCTGATGATGTTTCTGGCCAGTGACGACAGCGCGTTCATCACGGGTTCGGTATACATGGCCGACGGCGGCAGTACTGCGAGGTAGCCATATGCGCGAAGCATTGATGACGACGAACCTGGCGCTGCCGAATCGGCGCGCCGGCAAAGTGCGAGACCTGTACGACGTTCGACTGCCAAACGGCGAGTCGGGCGTGTTGATCGTCGCGACGGATCGGATCAGCGCATTCGATGTCGTGATGGCCAACGGTTTGCCCGGCAAGGGCGTCGTGCTGACGCAGCTGTCGAAATTCTGGTTCGAGTACTTTTCGGGCAGCGTCAAACATCACCTGATTTCGACGGACGTCGCGGATGTTCCCGGGCTTCGCGACGCAGAGCGTCGTGCGCTCGCCGGCCGGATCATGCTGTGCAGAAAAGTCGACGTGGTGCCGATCGAGTGCATTGCGCGCGGATACATCACCGGCAGCGGTTGGAAGGACTATCAGCGCACCGGCGCGGTCTGCGGCATCCCGCTGCCGCAAGGTCTGCGCAACGGCGATCGCCTCAGTGAACCGCTGTTCACGCCGTCGACGAAGGCATCCAGCGGCCACGACGAGAACATCAGCTTCGCCGAGGGTGCAGCAATCGTCGGTGACGACCTGATGCGCTGGCTCGGCGACACGACGCTCGATCTGTACAAACGCGCGTCGGCCTACGCGTTGCAGCGCGGGATCATCCTCGCGGATACGAAGTTCGAGTTCGGGCAGATCAGCGGCGACGTCGCTCCGCTCTTGGTCGATGAGATCTTCACGCCCGACAGTTCGCGTTTCTGGCCGGCGGATCTGTGGAATCCCGGTGCCGAACAGCCGAGCTTCGACAAACAGTACGTGCGCGACTATCTGGAAACGTTGGTGAGCGCAGGCCGGTGGAACAAGACGCCGCCGGGGCCGACGTTGCCGGACGAGGTCGTGCGGAACAGCCTCGCGCGCTATCTCGAGGCATTTGAGCGTTTGACCGGTGCGCCGATCGACCTCGATCGGTTCTGATCGGGCGGTGCGAGGCCCAGCGTAAGTTGCCTGATGGATTGGGTTGCTTACAAAGCTCTGTGCGATTCGCCGGACACGTTTTCGCGGTGGATGCTCGAGCAGAGCATCGAGTTGCTCACCGGTGAAGCGCGGCTCGCCGCGCGCCTCGCGGCGGTGTTGCGCGGTACGCCGCTCGAGAAGCCGGCGGATCATCGCGGCGGCACGCTTACGGACATGATTGCCGTAATCTTGAGCGTCGAAGAGGCGCGCGCGATCGATCAGGCAGTTGCGCGAGCCGTCGATGCCGGACGCACGACGACGGCGACGCAGTCGCGTGGACTCGGTGGCTTCCGCGAGGCATGGCACGAATACGCGCTGTACGTCGAACGCAACGGCAGCGCCGACTAACTACACGAGAGAAAAACGATATGGCCACGCATCGCGTCGAATCGGAAGTCACCGGCAGCGTCTGGAAGATCGTCGTCGGTGTTGGCGACGCGGTCGCAAGCGGCGATGTGTTGCTGATCCTCGAATCGATGAAGATGGAAATCCCGCTGGAGAGTCCCATCTCGGGGCGCGTCACCGAATTGCTGGTACAGCCCGCGGATGTCGTCGAGGAAGGCCAGGTGCTGATCGTCATCGCGTCGTGAAGTGACGCCGCCGCCGCGCTTTTGTCGAACCTGACCGCATGTGTCAGACTCGCGGCAAATCACGTATTTTTGCAGGGGGAACCATGTCCGATCTCGTGACGATTACCAAAGTTGATGGCGTTGCCGACGTCCGCCTGAATCGGCCCGACAAATACAACGCGTTGAGCCCGGAGATGTTCGAGGCGATCGTCGCAGCGGGCGAATCGCTGCTCGATGCGAAGGACGTTCGTGTGGTCGTGCTCTCCGGCAATGGCCGTGGCTTCTGCGCCGGACTCGATTTCTCGAGTTTCCGAGGTATGGCGGGTAGCGGTGAACGCGCGCCGCGTGCCAGTGCGGCGACTCTGTTTCAGCGTTCCAGCGACCAACCCGAGAATCGCGCCCAACGGCCGGCGATGATCTGGAAACGTTTGCCTGTCCCGGTCATCGCGGCAGTCCACGGCGTCGCTTACGGCGGCGGTTGCCAGATTGCGCTCGGGGCAGATATTCGAATCGCGTCGCCGGACGCGAAGATCTCTGTGATGGAGATCAAGTGGGGCCTGATTCCGGACATGTCGTTGACGCAAACGCTGCGGGACCTCGTGCCGCTCGATGTGGCGAAGGAACTGACGTTCAGCGGACGCGTGCTGAGCGGCACGCAGGCGCACGCGCTGGGACTGGTAACACGTGTCGCCGATGATCCGCTGCAGGCGGCACTCGATCTCGCGCGCGAAATCGCCGGCAAGTCACCCGACGCCATTCGCGCCGCAAAGCAGCTTTTCGAAGTCGCCTGGCACGCCGATCCCGCAACGGGACTGAATCTGGAACAGTCGTTGCAGGGATCTCTGATCGGCGGCGCGAATCAGGTCGAAGCGGTGAAAGCGAACTTCGAAAAACGCCTGCCCGCCTTCAAGAATCCCGCCTGACTCGCCCCTGCATCGAACCGTCGGGATGTCCTGGCAACGCGAGGTGGAAGAACTGGAGCGACGCCGTCTGCTGGCGTTGCGCCAGGGCGGCGAAGAGGCGATTGCGAAGCAACACGCGCGCGGTCGCCTGACGATACGCGAGCGCGTCGTCGCGTTACTCGATGCCGACACATTTGAAGAACACGGCCGCGCGACGGCCATTCCCGACTACGCCGATGCGTCACCCGGTCCCGGGGCGGACGCCGCCAGGGATTTCGTGCCCGCAAACTATGTTGTCGGTTTTGGCAAAGTTGCCGGTCGGCGCATTGTCGTCGGCGGCGAAGACTTCACGTTGAAAGGCGGCTCGCCAAACGCGGCGGGCCTGCGTAAGAGCGTCTATGCCGAACACCTCGCGATGCAGTATCGCGTGCCGCTGGTGCGCCTGCTCGAAGGGGGTGGTGGCAGCGTCCGCGGCGGCGGCAAGGGCGGCACCGTCGGCGAACCGGTATTCGCCGAGCCGCGCTTCAAGGTAATTGCCGATGCGCTCGGCGCCGTGCCCATTGCATCTGCGGCATTAGGGGCGGTGGCCGGTTTTCCGGCGGGACGCCTGGTCGCTTCCCACTTT
>CAYUMA010000289.1:0-3898 GCA_964445675.1 uncultured Pseudomonadales bacterium
GCCGCGCTGGCAACCGCAGCCGACCGCATCGTCTGCTACGACCGGCAATTTCCGCCGGACAACGAATCGGCCGCACCGACAGCCTTGCCGGAACCCATCGCGGGCACGCCGTTGCAACCGCCGCCGTCCGTGTCGGTATCACAGCCGCCAGTTGTTGTGGCTGTCGAGCCGGAGAGCGCCGGGCGCGAGCCTTCATCGCTGGGATTGGTCCCCGAACGCCGGCGCGGCTCCGAGGAATCCTCAATCACCGCCATTCGCCGGCGTGAACACCAAAATACGGTCTTTCTGCTGGCAAACGAACAAATCTGGCTGCAGGACTCGGACCGAGGCCTGCCGTTTCGCGTGGGTGATGCCGTCACGATCAAAAGCGGCACTTTTGGTGGCTACTTCCTTACGAGTGAGAAGGGCACCACCACCCGGGTACGCAGAATCAAATGATCGCCGGCATTCGCGTGCAATGTGCGAACCGTGAAGCAGGCGTAGCGAGCGACGGAAACGTTGAATCGGGCGATTCAACGTCATCATGGAGAGGAGTGGGGAAATGATGAGTGGCAGTTTCAGGTTGAGGATATTGGGCACCTGGATGTTCGGCGCGGTGGCGAGTCTGGGATCTCAAGCCGCGCTCGGCGCAGATGCGGCAGCGGTCGAGGAGATCGTCGTCACGGGATCTTATTTGAAACAGACAGCCGCGGACTCTCCCTCGCCGCTGTCCGTGGTCAGCGCCGCGGAGATCCAGGATCTCGGCGCGGTGGACGTGTCCCAGATCGTCGACACGATGCCGTGGCAATCGGGCAGTCAAGTCCGCGCAACGACCTTCGGCGGCGACGGTGCCGACGGCCGCAACTCGATCAACCTGCGCAACCTGGGCCACGGCGCCACGCTCGTGCTCGTGAACGGAAAACGGCAGGTCGCTTCCTGGTACAACCCTCGCGGTGAAGCATCGGTCAACGTCAACGGCCTGATACCCAACATCGCGATCGAACGCATCGAGATCGTCAAGGATGGCTCGTCCGCGCTGTACGGTTCCGACGCAATTGCGGGCGTGGTGAACTTCATCACCAAGAAGGACTTCGAGGGTTTCCAGATTAATTATCAGGGCGACACCGACGAAGAAACCCAGGATGGCACGAGCCACACCACTGATCTCATGCTCGGCGTGAGTAGCGACCGCGCCCACCTGGTGGTATCAGCCTCGTGGCTCGATCGCAGCGAAATCACGATCGAAGACCGCTACGACCGATTCGGTGGCTCGACGGTCTCGACGACCGGTCAACCCGGACGGATCGTTCCGCGCAATACGACAGCGATTACATGGGCCGCGAATGGCCTCAATCCGGGTCAGCCGGTCGTGGGTCCAACCGGTAGCGGTAACTTCCCGCGCAATGCCCAAGGCACGTTGTGGGGCAACGCAGACGTCGATTGCGAGAGGTCTTCTGCGCTCGAGCGATCCGGACCGATCGGCGTCTTCCCGGGCGGCGGGATCTGTGTGTACGACTACGCCAGCTTCTTCGCGCTGCAGAGCGAAGAGGATCTGCGCAAATTCTATACGCAGGGCCACTACGACATCGCCGACGATCTGCAGGCGTACGTCGAGTTCGCCTCCAACGATTCCGATTTCAACCGCGCGAACTCCAACAATCCGAATTCGCCGACGCTGACCGTTCCGGTCACGAACTTCGGCGTCATCGAGGACGGCTTTCGGCGCGGCATCGTGCCGATTCCGATCGGCAACGGCACCCGCACACTGGGCGGCACCGCGCACACCCCCTTCGTGGATCGCCCTCTCTCGACGTTCACGCGCTCCAACTATTCAGACCAGCGGATGGTGGTCGGCGGAACCTATGAACACGAGTTTGCCGGCCGAGGCTGGACCGCCGATCTCTCATATACGCGCACCGAGCATGACGAGGCCGTCACGGAGGCGCAGGACACGCTGTCGACGCACATCGAACTGTCGCTCAATGGACTCGGCGGTCCCAACTGCAACCCGTTCACCGGCACGCCGGGCGAAGGCAATCTGGCCTATGCGGCATCCGGCGGCAATTTCGCCTCGGGCAGGTGCTACTTCTTCAACCCGTTCGGCAGCACCCGCTTCGCGCGCGACGGCACCCGCCAGACGGACCTGAGGCTGGTCAACCCGCCTGAGCTGTACCGATGGCAACAGGCGCGCGCCAGCCACGACGCGGCCTACCACGAGAAGGTCATCGACTTGGTGTTCGCAGGCGACTTGTTCGACCTCGGCGATCACACCGTTGGACTCGCGGTCGGTTTCCAGAATCGCCGCGACAGCGGTTCTTGGACGTGGGATTCAGCAATGACAGCCGACAACCTCGACTTCGTTTACGGCGGGCGCGATTGGGATGCCAATCTGACGACCAAAGCGGTCTTCGCCGAACTCCAGGTGCCGATCGGCGATACGTTGCAGATCAACGTGGCGGGACGCTACGAGGAGTTCGACGAACTGGACGAGGACACGACCGACCCGAAAATCACGCTGCTGTGGCGCCCGACGGATTCGCTGTCGCTGCGAGCATCGGCCGGCACGTCGTTCCGGATCGCGTCGATGCAGCAGTTGTTTGGCTCGCTGACGACGGTGGCGAATCAAGCCGACTTCCAAGCGGCGCCCGGAGGTCCGCCAAACGGATTTACGACGACCGCGTTTCTGCCGTCGATTACGCAAGGCAACAACGCGCTGGTTCCGGAGACGGCCGATACCTACAACGTCGGCGTTTCGTGGGCACCCACGGAGGGGGGCTTCCTCGGCTTCCTCGATGGATTGCAGATCGATCTCGATTACTGGGACGTCAAGTACGAAGACATCATCACGCGTGAGAGCACCCCCAACATCATCGCAGCAGACAATGCGTTGTTGCGGGCCGCCGTGGCGGCAAACCCGGTGCTGTACCCCAACGTCGTGGCCGCTGCCATCGCCGGGGTAGGGAACACGCGCCAGATGATTCGCTCACCACAAGGCACACTCGTGCGCATCCTGCCGGACTTCGTCAACGCCGCCAGTGCGGACATCGACGGCGTCGACCTGAACGCGTCGTATACCTTTGATACCTCCTTCGGGCTCTGGCGGGTAGGTGCGCAAGGCGCATGGGCAAAAACGTACGATGTCGAATTTCGCGGTGTCACCACCGATGCCATCGGCCAGATGAACTACACCAACGTAGTCGCGCGACCGCTGCCGGAGTTCAAATGGAACGGTACTCTCACGTGGAGCATGGACAGACACCGCGCGTTCGCGCTTGTGCAGTACATCGATTCACTCAGCAATGCAGGGACGGCCGCGGGCGGGACTCTCGGCGGCACCGAAGCATTCTTTCGTGAAACCGTACGAATGGCATTGGGTAATGCAGCCGCCGAGAAGATTTACACGAATCACGTCGACACCTTTACCACGCTCGACCTGCAGTACACCTTTACGTATGGAGAACTCGGATTGCTCTCCGACAGCAACGTGTCCATCGGTGTGCAGAACGTGACCGACGAGGAGCCGCCATGGGTTCCGGTCGTGAACTCCTTCGAGCCGACGCTGCATGATCCCAGAGGTCGCATGTGGTACGTACGCGTCGGCGTAAGCATGTAAGACCGGTCGCCTTTCAGCTGTTCAACCACGAACCCCGGCATTCCGGGGTTCGTGCTTTTGGAGGGCGAGACGTGGCGGAGGGGGTGGGATTCGAACCCACGAAAGGTAGCCCTTTGCTGATTTTCAAGTGCGGAATCCGCCTCAACTTACCACCATAACCCATTGTAAAAACTAGATCCGTATGAGTGCAGAAGGGGTGAAAAAAGTGGGGTTGTGTGCAGAGAGGTGCGCTACTTTTGCGCGACTGGATCACCGGTTTCTTTTCTGTCTCGGATTGGACCTAGTCGCGTGGTGGCATCGATAAGC
>CAYUMA010000290.1:0-9809 GCA_964445675.1 uncultured Pseudomonadales bacterium
TCAATCGGAAACGTCCCGTCAAAACTGATTGAATTGCCTGCTGCAGCGCCACGAACGCCGGTATCGAAGTCATCGATCATCTGCTTCGCGCCCAACACGAACGCGACGTTTTCGCCAGACCCGCCGTCGAATGCCACGCCATCGATCGAGCCTTTGAAATCGATCGTGACGCGATCACCATCCACCGCAGCGCGCTCGACCACATGCCAGTGTTTGCGTTGCTCGCGCAACGTCTCGATCATCTTCGTGACGTCGTCGTCGCTGATCTCGGCGTTGGGTCGCTTCACGGCGACCCGATTCAGCGGTGCAAGATCCACCGGCGGGTAAACCTCGAACGTCGCGGCAAACTCGAAGTCCTCGCCGGGCTCCATCCGTAACACATCGAGGCTCGGCGATCCGGCCGGGGCCATGCTTTCGCGTTGAATCGCATCGAAGAAGGTACTCTGCATCAACTCGCCGGCCACTTCCTGGCGGACGGATTTGCCGAATCGACGACGGATTTCTTTCACCGGCACCTTGCCTGGTCGAAAACCGGCCAGACGCGCTCGCTGCGCGGTCGCTTTCAAGCGATCACTGATCTGTCGTTCGAACGTTTCCGACGGCACCACGATCGTCATTCGGCGTTCGAGGCCGCTCGTGGTTTCAATGGAGACCTGCATGTGTCGATCGTTCCTCGTTGCAATCCACGTGGTTCGAAGATGGGGTGGACGACGGGGCTCGAACCCGCGACCGCCGGAATCACAATCCGGAGCTCTACCAGCTGAGCTACGTCCACCAGTGTTCTTGGCCGGGCCGGGCGCAGGCACGACGCATTCCTGGTACGCCCGGAAGGAATCGAACCTTCAACCCTCGGCTTAGAAGGCCGATGCTCTATCCGGTTGAGCTACGGGCGCTCTTGACCGCACCCTAACACGTTGATGAAAAACTCCGCTAACGCGGTGTTTTCCCGGCTCTCAGCCATCCATGGCTTGCGAGCCCATCCATTTTTCGAACACTTGCGTGTTCGAAAAATGCCGGTGGATCCATCCACCGGACTAGCAGGATGCTTCTTCAGCATCCTGCTAACGGATTTGATTGGTCGGGGTAGAGAGATTTGAACTCCCGACATCCTGCTCCCAAAGCAGGCGCGCTACCAGACTGCGCTATACCCCGCGATCGAACCCAACGAATGTCTGAGGGGCGATGGCCACATGGCCGCGCAATCACCCGCCGGACGTGGCGCGGTCGCATCATACTCACCGCTATTTTTAGCGTCAAACAACTCACCGCGCGCATGACCGTGCGACGCGCAGTGTAATATTCGCGCGAGAAATTCAGCATGAACGCGACACCCCGACAATGACGGCCCGGATCCTCGACGGCAACGCAATCGCGGCCAGTTTGCGCAAAGAAATCGCCGCGACGGTCGCCGCGTTGAAGGCGTCGGCCCGGCGCGTGCCGGGACTCGCCGTCGTTCTCGTCGGCGACGATCCTGCATCCGAGATCTTCGTGCGCGGCAAACAACGCGACTGCGTCGAGGCGGGATTGAAGTTCGAGTTCCGGCATCTGAGCGCCGACACGCCGCATCACGAACTCGCGCGTCACGTCGATGCGCTGAACGCCGACCCGAGCATCGATGGATTTCTGGTGCAATTGCCGTTGCCCGCGCAGATCGACAGCACGGGTACCCTCGAGCGAATCGTGCCGCACAAAGACGTCGACGGCTTCCATCCGTACAACATCGGCCGACTCGCTCTGCGCCGACCAGTGCTTCGATCGTGTACGCCAAAAGGCATCATGCAGCTACTCGAGCACACCGGCGTTGCAATCCGCGGTCTGGACGCAACGATCGTCGGTGCCTCCAATCACGTCGGGCGACCGATGGGCCTCGAATTGTTGCTCGCGGGTTGCACCGTCACGACCGCCCACAAGTTCACACGTAACATCGAGCATCATATCCGCGGCGCAGACGTGCTCGTATCGGCGACGGGCAAGCCGGGTCTGATCAGAGGCGAATGGATCAAGCCGGGGGCGATTGTCATCGACGTTGGCATCACGCGTGACGCCGACGGTCGCCTGCACGGCGACGTCGAATTTGCCGAGGCGCGCAAGCGCGCGAGCTGGATCACGCCGGTGCCGGGCGGGGTCGGCCCGATGACGCGCGTCGCGATTCTGCAGAACACGCTCTACGCGGCCGAGCACTTTCATTCGTGACATCGAGTCGGAGCGATCTTCGCCTCGCCGCGCGGCGCGCGTCATGATCCCACGGGTACACCGCTGTGAAATCTCAGTTCAGGATCCGCCGATAGCACCAGATCGCGATCGCAATCGACGAACACCGGCATCCGATCTTCGACGGAACCAGCGCAGTCGCCGGCGAGTTCCAGATAGTTTTCGCAATGTCGCGCTTCGGACGTAACCAGCCGCCGATAGAAGTCGCCGAGTCGGCCATCGAGGCGCGTCGCGAGGCCGGCGAAGCGTTCGCACGAACGCGCCTCGACGATCGCGCCGACAATCAACGTATCGATCAGACGGTGGGGCTCTGACGTGCGAATCAAGGCGCGCATCGAGCGCGCGTACCGACTCGGGGTCAGATGTTCGTACGTGATGCCAAGCGCCGCCAGCATCGCCAACACCTGCTCGAAATGGCGCAACTCTTCGCGCGCCAACCGCGACATGCGCCGCAACAGCCTGGGCTTGTCGACGTAACGATACAGCAGACTCAGCGCGGTTCCGGCAGCCTTCTTTTCGCAGTTGGCGTGATCGATCAGCAGTGTCGGTAGGTCGTTGCACGCGGCATCGAACCACGATTGGGGCGTCGCGCAACTGAGCAGCTGCAACTCCTCCATTCAGTGATCAACCGTCGTATGGAAGCTGCGTTCGAAATACGCGACCGAGCGCAGATGGAACTCGGCATCGATCGCATCGCGAACGGCGACCGGGGCTTGGAGATCCGCGCGCAGTGCAACCAGCCCGATCTCGCGCAAGTGATTCAGATCCAGCGCGCGACGGCGCAACACCTCGTAGCCCAACGCCAGCAACGACATGTTGCCGGAGCGCTCGAGCTTCGTGAGGTGTGCCGCGTCGCGCAGCACGCGCGCATCGGCAATGGCAACGTATGAACCGGTCGCGTCGTCGCGTAGCGCGTACAGACGCTGCCACACACGCTCGCGCTGATCGTCGGTATAACCGTTCCACCCAACGATCTCGTGGGCAAATCGTTTGCACCCGCGACAGATCATGTCACCGTAAGTTGTCGAACAGATGCCGATGCACGGCGTGGAACGCACGACCTGACTTTCCTTAGCGGCGGTTACGAACGCGCGCGCAACGCGACATCGACCTGCAACCGACGCAGACCACTGCGCAGCGTGCGCAGCGATTGTTTGCTGCAGGGAACGTCGGGATTGTAGAGCAGCGAATCCAGATGATCGATCAGCGCAGAAACATCGGCCGAACCGTGATTGCGCGCCGCATTGACACGCGCGAGGAAACGGCCCGGAGTCTCGTGCGGCATGCGCGTGAGCCCGACCCTGACTAGGCGCCGCGTGAAACGTCGAAACGCGCGCTGCGCCGGATGATCCGGCGCGGGCCGGCGCCGCCAGAACAAACTCAATACGACGAGTCCCAGACTCATCCCGCCACCCAGCAACATCACGAGTCCGACACGCATCGGCGTCACCTTGCCAAGCAGGTCCGCCAGATAGCGGGCTTGCGTCTCGCTATCGTAGCCGACCACCCACATGTTCCAACGGTGCTGCATCGATTCGAACAGATACATCACGTCTCGCAGTCCGGGCATTCCTTCGAAGCGGCCGCCCGTGAGCGCTGCGAAAACCGCACGATCCGTTTCCGACAGCGCGGCATCGAGGCCGGACTCGATCCGCGCTGGTGCGACCGCTGCCGTCGGGTCGAATCGAACCCAGCCACGCCCGTCCAGCCAGACCTCTGTCCACGCGTGCGCGTCGTATTGACGCACGACCACGTGCCCCGTCAGCGGGTTCGGCTCGCCGCCTTGGTAGCCGCCGACCATTCGCGCGGGTATTGCGGCCGCGCGCGCCAGGTACACGAATGCACCGGCGAAGTGGCTGCAGAACCCCCTGCGCGAATCGAACCAGAACGCATCGATGCTGCCGACGTCGGGCAAGCGCGGCGGATTCAACGTATAGAAAAACGCCTCTGTGCGGATGAGGTGCAGCACGTTGTCGAGGAATGCCTCGGGACCGTCGCTGTGCGCAGCGAGTTCGTGCGCGAACGCGATGATGCGTGGGTTGTCGCCGTCGGGAAGCTGCGTCTCCCGGCGTCGCAGCCATTCAGGGAGTTCGAGATCCGTCGCCGCATCCGGATATGCCTGCGCGCGGTAACGGAACATCGTGTGGATCGGCTCGTCAGTGATCAGGCGGAAGTCGCGCGTCAGCGCGGTACCCCGCGCGACCGGCATCGCGACGTCGAGCGCAAACAGCCACGATGCTTCGGTCGGCTCCATCAACACCTGATACGACCGCGGCGTACGGCCGGAATGGTCCGGCATGAAATCGGCACGCGACCCGGGCGTGGCGGGCAGGTTCTCCGGTGCGCTCGACATGCCGCCGACCGACCATGTGCCCTGGAAAAAATTCGAATACACGAGGCCGCGCCAGTAGAGCTCGCGCGGCGCCGGCACGGGTCCGTCGAATACCGCGCGAAACGCAATCGCATCCGAGCGCGTCAGCGCCGCGATGTCGCCGGGGGCGACCTGTTCGCTGATCCCGGTGCGGGCACCTGCGGGAAGCGGCACCGACCACAGCGGTGCAACGCGCGGAAAAAACAGAAACAGCACGAGCATCAACGGCACGGCCTGCATGACGAGCACTGTCGCTGTCCGCAGCGACGTCGAAGCGCGAACGCGCGTATGCAGCTGATGCAGCCCGACCATTGCCGCGGTGACGATCACCATCGCGAGGCAACCGTACAACGTGATGCCGATCGACTGATCGAACAGGAACTCGGCGGCAATGATGAAGTAACACAGATGAATCACGAGATAGGCATCGCGCCGACTCTTCATCTCGACGAGCTTCAGTGCAAACGCGACGATCAAGAGCCCGGTCGCCGTTTCGAGACTGAACAGGTTCTTACCGCTGACTCCGACGCCAATCACAGACGCGATGACGAGCAGCACTTTGACCCAGCGCTGCGGGTAGTCCCAGCGTCCTTGAAACACCATCCAGCGCCAGCAGCCGCAGAAGAGTCCCACCGCGACGATCCACGGTGAGATGTGCACCGCGTGGGGCAGCACGACGAACGCCTGCGCGATCATCAACAATGCGAGGCTGTTGCGCGGAATCTGATATCCGACGCCGAGCGCCTCAACCGTGTCGTTATGCGAGGCCATGTAGCGCCAACGCCTTCAACACCGAGGCGCGATGCAGGTCGCCGACCCCGTGGCGGATCTTCGCGCCCGGTAAGACGAGGCCGTACTCGCGCCCCGAACGCTCGGCGTTCAATGCCATTCCGGTTAATCGCGACAAACGCTCTTCGGTCCCGCCGCCGACGCGATCGAAGTCGAGCAGCAGTCGGGGATCCAGATAACTCGTGTATTCCTTGACGACGAGCTCCTCGGATCGCGCGTAAATCCGCCAGACGATGTGTCGCACGGGATCACCCGGCCGATACAGCCGCATGTCGCTGAAATCATCGCTGCCCTGCGGATCCATCAATTCGCCGTCGTCACCGCGGCGCGCCACTTCGTCGGGTCGATCGACGAACAGCGGGCGCGGATAAATCAATGCGCGGGCGCCCAAGTCCACCCAGGTCCACGCGCGCAGCAGTCCGAGCGGATAGTACGTCTCGATCAACAACCGGCCGGGGTCGAGCCAACCGCGCCGCTGCGCACGGACGAACAAGCGAACGTTGCATGCCTCGCTGTCGTACACCTCGGCCCATTGCGCGATCGCACCCATCCAGCCGAGTTGGATCCCCTCGCGCCCTTTTCCTTTTGGGCGCGAGACGCGGACGTGGAACTCGACGTCTTCACCAACGAAGCCGGTCCCCGCGTCGGTCAACTCCACCGTCAACCCCGACAGATTTCTGAAGGTGTACAGAATCGTCACGAGAAACAAACTGCCCAACAGGAACGCTACGCCGTAGACGAGGCTGTTTTGATAGTTGATCGCACCGAGAATCAGCAGAACGATCAGCCCGGCGAAGACGAATCCCGTCACCGACGGGAAGATGAAAATCGATTGCTGGCTGAGCGTGAGGCGACGCGACGGGGGAATCCGTCGATCCAACCAACGGCTGAAGCGCGCTGAGCGTTCGAACGCGGACAGCTCAACTTGCATCTGAAGGATTCCGTGAAGGGGCGACGCTCAGCCGACCACGTCAACGCCGGAGAGTAGCTTCTGCGCAAGTGCGCCGCCGCCGTGTCCGGAAAAGTCCGCCGCGGAGCGCAGCCGGTGTTCAACCACACTCGGGAGCACTGCCTGCACGTCTTCGGGCACAACGTGGCTGCGCTTCTGCAACAGTGCCCACGCGCGCGCGCTCTTCAGCAACGCGAGCGCTCCGCGCGGAGACAAGCCGAACGCAAATTCCGGCTCGTGGCGCGAGAAGTGCACGAGGCGCTGCACATAGTCGATCAGCGGATCAGCCACTTTGATCGCATCGACCGCGCTCTGAATCTGCACGAGCCGCGATCGGTCAACGATCGTTGGGAGTTGGTCGAGTGCGGGGCGGCGATCACCGTACTTGAGCAACTCGCGTTCGGCGTCCGGATTCGGATAGCCAATTTCGATCCGCATCAGGAAACGATCCAACTGCGATTCCGGCAACGCAAATGTGCCGGTTTGGGTGCTCGGGTTCTGCGTCGCGATCACGAAGAAGGGTTCGGGTAATGGTCGCGTCAGACCATCTACGGTCACTTGTCGCTCTTCCATTGCCTCGAGCAACGCGCTCTGGGTTTTCGGCGTCGCGCGGTTGACCTCGTCTGCCAATACCACCTGCGCAAATACCGGCCCCGGAACAAATCGAAAAGTATTCTGCTCTCGATCGAATACGGACACGCCGACGATGTCGCCCGGTAACACGTCGCTGGTGAATTGAATACGATTGAACGAAAGGCCCAACACGCGCGCCAGCGCATGCGACAACATTGTCTTGCCCATGCCGGGAAGGTCTTCGATCAGCAGATGGCCGCGCGCGAACACGCAGGCGAGTGCAAGTTTGATCTGGTGCTCTTTGCCGAGCAGCACCGTGCCGAGTCGCGCAACGACGTTCTCGATAATGTCGTGCGTCGACCCCTCAAGCGTGGTTGTGTAGCTCGATGACGGTGTGGTCACCGCTGTAGTCAGCTTCACGGCGTTGTTTCATGAGGTCATTGCGCCGCAACGATAGACGCTCGAGGTACGCATCGTCTATGTCTCCCGTCACGTAATCACCGTCGAAAACCGAGCACTCGTAGCGCGTGATCTTCGGATTACCCTCGACCGCGCACGCGACGAGATCTTCGGTTGTCTGGTAGATCAGCCACTCGACGCCAATGACTCGGGCTACCTCTTCATCAGTGCGGTTGTAGGCGACAAGTTCGCCAGCCGATGGCATGTCAATTCCGTAGACGTTGGGGAATCGCATTGCGGGCGCGGCAGACGCCATGAACACCTTTCTCGCACCAGCCGCACGTGCCATTTCGATGATCTGGCTCGTCGTCGTACCACGGACGATCGAGTCATCGACGAGCAACACGTTTTTGCCCCTGAATTCCAATTCGATCGCGTTGAGCTTCTGGCGGACGGATTTTCGGCGCTGCTGCTGGCCGGGCATGATGAAGGTCCGGCCGATGTAGCGATTCTTCACGAAGCCTTCGCGATACTTCACGCCGAGTCGATGTGCTAACGGAAGTGCTGCGGTGCGCCCGGTATCGGGAATCGGGATGACGACGTCGATGTCGTGATCATTGCGCGGGTATCGCGCGACGATTCGATCCGCCAGCTTTTCGCCCATCCGCAATCGCGACTTGTACACCGACACCTGATCGATGATCGAATCGGGCCGCGCCAAATAGACCTGTTCGAAAATGCACGGCGCATGCACCGGACTCTCGGCGCACTGCCGCGTTGTCAACTCACCCTGCGCACTGATGTACACGGCTTCGCCCGGCGCGACATCTCTGACGATGTGAAAACCGAGAATATCGAGCGCCACGCTTTCCGAGGCGATCATGAAGTCGGTACCGGACTCCGTCTGGCGTTCGCCGAACACCAGCGGACGAATGCCGAAGCGATCGCGAAACCCAACGATTCCGCCGCCGATCACCATCGCCACCGCGGCGAACGCGCCGCGACAACGCTGATGCAGCCCAGCCACCGCCGCAAATATATGGTCCGGCTCCGGACGGTGTCCGCCCACGCGTTGCAGTTCGTGCGCAAAAACGTTCAGCAGCACCTCCGAATCCGATTCGGTATTCACGTGCCGCAGGTCGTCCCGGTAGACGTCCTCCTTCAATTGCTCCGAGTTGGTCAGGTTGCCGTTGTGCGCGAGCGTGATCCCGTACGGTGAGTTCACGTACATCGGTTGTGCTTCGGCGGATGTCGAGCTGCCGGCGGTCGGATAACGGACGTGACCGATTCCCATGTTGCCGACCAGCCGCAGCATGTGTTGCGGGTGGCGGAATACATCGCTGACCAGGCCGTTCCCCTTGCGCAGGAACAAGTGACCTGCGTCACAGGTCACGATGCCAGCGGCATCCTGTCCGCGGTGTTGCAGAACCGTCAGCGCATCGTAGAGCTGCTGGTTCACAGCGGTTCGGCTGACAATGCCAACTACGCCGCACATATTCGCTCCTTAAGCATCCTGCTAACGCTTCTCGCGAAGCCTGTTGACCAATTCGCCCACTGACGAGAACGCCTGCATCAAGTCGGATTCGAATGCACCCAACGCCGGAATGGCACGCGATTCCAGCCACCACGATTGCTGCGCGATGAACGGCCGCACCGCAATCACGGCGACGAGGCAAACAATCGCCCCCCGCAGCGCGCCGAAGAGGAGCCCGATGAGGCGATCGGCACCCGAGAGTCCGGTCGCTTGAACCACGCGCGTGACCAACCATTGAACGATCGAGCCTGCCACCAGCGTCGCGACGAAGACAATCGCGAACGCGCTCACGAATCGAAGCGACGCGCCTTCGATGCGCGCGGGCAACATCACTGCCAACTCATCGGCAAACGCGAGCGCCAGCACCACGGCGAGCACCCAGATCGCGAGTGAAAGAACTTCGCGCACGAAACCGCGCACCAGCCCCATCAGCGCCGAAATCGCGACGACACCGAGGATGAGGCAATCAACCACTGCCACGGAGCGCGTACCTCATTGCCCGAACACGACGACGATCACATCCATTCCGTAACGTTTCTCGAGTTCGCGTTCCAGCCGAATCGCGTCGTCGCGCTCGATCATCGGTCCGATGGCGACGCGCGTTGATACGCCCGTCAGGCCCTTCACATCGGTGAGCACTGATTGATAGCCGTCAGCGCGCAGTTGGTCACGCAACGTCACGGCTTTGGTGCGATCGGAAAAACTACCCAGTTGCACGCCCCACGCGGTCGGCAACGCGCCGTGTTCGCCAGGATCGGCCGGCGCCAGCACAGGGTCACCGATCCGAGTCGCCGTCGAGCGATCGAAGCCGGCGTCATCGATCTGTTCGCGCAGCGCGTCGGCATTCGCGAGGTTCGCCGTGTCCAGCGCCGCGACTTGAGGTGCATCCATCGCGGCCGGCGGCGGCAACGACGGCGCGGCCGGCGATTCGACGCCGGCGCCGTCGAACAGCATCGGCAGTACCACAACCGCGAGCGCGACGA
>CAYUMA010000291.1:0-11473 GCA_964445675.1 uncultured Pseudomonadales bacterium
TAGAGGTGACGTACGCAGGTGCGGTCGATGCGTTGCCCGCGGCCGCGAAGGTCTATGTCTTCGTCCGACCGGTCGGCGAGCGCATGCCGCTCGGCGTGCAAACCTTTGGGGTTCACGAGTTGCCGTTGGCCGTCGAGTTCACCGGGACAACTGAGGCCGCGGCGTCGCAAACCGTCGAAGTTGTCGCCAGGCTGTCGATGAGTGGCGCTGTAGCGCTGCAGCCTGGAGATCTCGAGGCGGTGTCGAGCCCGCTGCAGTTCGGCGCATCGCAGGCAGTTCGGCTAACGCTGGGCACATCGGGGATGAGTTCCGCGGCGGCGCCGCAACTGCCCGCTTCGACGGCAGTTGCCGCCACCGCACAGAGCACCGCGACGGAGGCCGTTCTCGTGCCTGTACATTTATCGCTTGGTGGAACCGTGCGTCTGCCGCCGACGACCACCGTGTTCCTGATCGTGCGGCCCTCCGACGGGACGCCGATGCCGTTGGCGGTGAAGCGATTAACGGTCGCCGACCTGCCGACAGTCGTCACGTTGTCGGACACCGATTCGATGGTACCGGGACGTTCGCTCAGCGGCGCCGGCAGCGTTGAGATCGTAGCGCGCGCATCGCTGTCGGGGAATGTCAAAGCCCAATCCGGCGACTATGAGGCGCGCTCCGGCACCCTGCACACTGCCGACTTGTCCGCTCCGGTCGTGTTGGTGATAGACCAGCCGCTCTAGTCATCGATTCATTGGTAGCCACGGGTGGATTTGAATCACCGACCCCAGGATTATGAAACACCGCGCTGCCGGCGACCCAGGTTGCTGAAATCTGAATCGACGCCACCTTCACCGTTTCCAATACTTACGTCTGCGCACTTCTGCTAACGCGTTGATTCGTCGCCCTGGCATCGACGATATTGGAGATCGGCGCAGCGGCTTCACAGTGCCGGCGCGGTTTGACAAACAGGAAATGCAGGTGGCCCATGTCGGTGCAATTCGTTAGTAGACGCGCAAGGCGCGGCCTGCTGTTGGTCGGAGCGGCGCTCGCATTCGCCGGTTGTCACTCCGCCGCGCCTGACTCGCACGCAGCGCCAACGGGTCTGTCGAGTGGCGCGCCCGCCGTCGCCCCGATCGATATCGATAGCGGATCGACGGCGTTGTTAGACCAGGCGCTCGAGGCGATTCGCGTGGAGCACTATGCAGAAGCCGAAACGTTGCAGGGGACTTGACGATGCGCGATCCGACGTTATCCGAACCGTGGGTGAATCTGGGATCCGTCTACGAATCGCTCGGCGACGACGCCGCGGCGGCAGCGTTCAAGAAGGCGATTGACGCGAATCGCCGCGTACGTCGATCTCGGAGTTATGGCGCGTCGCGCTGGCGACTTTCTTGCCGCCGAGGCGAACTATCTCGCGTGCGTGGAGCGCGTGCCGAACTATCGCGACACCTATCTAAATCTCGGGATTCTGTAGGAACTCTACTCGGGGCGGCTCGACGTTGCGTTGAAGGCGTATCAGAGCTTGTCGGAGCGTCTCGATTTGCGCGTTGCAGGATCGGTGTCGGACTACCTCGAACGCCGCCTCGCCGGGAACGAATCATGAGGCGACGGGTCGCAACGTTCACATCGACGCTTGTGCTGCTCGCCAGCGCGGTAGCAGCGGACACCGACGCGAAGCCGGCAGGGCGCATCCGGCTCGACGAGACTATCATTTCGGGCAACCAGGAGTTACCGAAGGTGCTCTATATCGTGCCTTGGCAGGATCCGACCGGCATCCCGAAGATCGAGTTCGATCCGAACTTCACGGAGCACGATGTCTTTCGGCGCCTGTATCCGCCGGCGTATCGACGCGAGCTCGAGTACTACCAGATGCTGAAATCGTCTACGGCAAAGCCGGGCGAGTGAACCATTTACGCAATGCGTCGATCAATTCGTGCGTCACGCAACCCAGCCGCGAACGAAGTCTTGTGAGTATTGGCGAGTACGAATGATTGGCGCGCCGGTTTGTTCCGCGCTACTTCGATTGGCCAGGAACGACTGAAACGGGGGATTGAGACAATGGACTTTTACGCGACGATCGTCGCCTTCTTTCAACACGGTGGGCTGTTCATGTTTCCGATCGCGCTCGTGATGGCGATCGGCGGTGCGATTTCGTTGGAGCGGTACGTGTACCTCGCGAGACAGAGCACCGCCAACCGCCGCGACTACGAGAAGATCCTGCCGCTGTTGCGCGCGCAACGGATCCGCGACATTTCGGAACTCACGACGAAATCGAAGTCCGCAGTTTGCGCAATCGTCGCCGAAGGTATCGCGCGGCTGAGCCACACGCGCCAGCGGCAGGACATCGAATATGCGATGGAGGAGAAGCTGCTCGAAGTGCTGCCGCATATCGAACGCCGCACGCCGTACCTCGCGACGTTTGCCAACGTTTCAACTCTGCTCGGGCTGCTCGGTACCGTCATCGGACTGATCGGCGCCTTCACTGCGGTCGCGTCGGCGGACCCGGCGGAGAAGGCCGCGTTGCTGTCGCGGAGCATCTCGGTGTCGATGAACACGACCGCGTTCGGGCTGATGGTCGCGATTCCGCTGCTGCTGCTGCATTCGACGCTGCAGAGCAAGACCAGCGCCATCGTCGAGAGTCTCGAGATCGCGCTCGTGAAATTCCTGAACCTTCTCGAAGACCGGCCGGACCGCGTGCCGCCGAAGGCGATGCCGCCAGCTCCGTCGCAGGCACCGCAGACGGCGCAGCCCGCGCCTTCGAACTCCGGACACGCCACGGCGAAGACTTGATCGTACCGGCGATACGCGCGTCAAGGAGCGACTCGAATGAGACGATTGAAGAATCGACGGCTCGCGCACCACACGGATGCCGAGCTCGACGTCACGCCGTTCATGAACATGATGATGATCCTCGTGCCCGCACTATTGTTGTCGGTCGTGTTCAGCAAGATCACCGTCATCGACCTGGACTTTCCGGCGGGTAATGGCCCTGGCGAGATCGATCCGGAACACTTGCACCTCGAGGTCATCGTCAGGGACAACGAGCTCGTCATCGGCGACGGTCAGGGCGGTCCGATCAAGACGCTGCCGACGGTCAACGGCGCGCAGGACCTCGCGGGACTTTCGCTCGTCATGCAGGAAGTGAAGCGCCGCGTACCCGAGAAGCGCGATATTTCCATCCTGCTCGAGCCGAACACGAGTTATCAGACGCTCGTCTCGGTGATGGACCGAGTGCGTTCCTACTCGACCGTGTATGCGATGCAGGTCGTCGAGGCGGAGCTGTTCCCAGTCATTTCGCTTGGCGACTCGCCGCCACACGCAACCTGAGAAGAAACGAGACAAACGATGGCCTCTTTCCGAGCTAAGCACCGTCGCGTGGTCCAGAAAAAGGTCGGTGGTCTGGCGACGCTGAACCTCGTGTCGCTGACGGATTTCTTCACGATTTTGCTCGTATTTCTGTTGGCGAACTCGACCGAGACCGAAGTGCTAACGATGAATTCGTCGATCAAGCTGCCGGAGTCGACGTCGCACCAGCGGCCGGAAGATCGGATGGTCGTCTCGGTGAGCAGCGACTTCGTCGTCGTGAATGGCCGCAGAGTCGCGGACCTGACCACCGAACCGGCCAATCAGACCGGTGTCATCGCGGGGCTCGAGTCCGAACTGCGCGGCACGGCGCAGCAGCGCGGCGCGGCTCCGTCCGACGGTTTCGACGTGACGATCATGGGTGATCGTGAGATTCCGTACCGATTGCTGAAGCGCATCATGATGACGTGCCAAGCGACCGATTTCGCGAACATCGCGCTGGCGGTGAACCGGACGAAGGCTGAAATCGTCGAGCCCACCTCGGTCGCGGGCTTCGATACCGACGGCGGCTCTGCGTCCGGAGATGCGCCGTGAGCGCGGCCGTCGCAACGCTGCACTATTACGCGTTGCCGTGGGCCACGTCGGACGACGTCCGGCGCTTCCACCGACTGCTCGCGGTCTGCGTCGGCGTCGTGGCGTTGCTCGCCGTTGTCATGCCGTGGTTGACGGTGCCACAGATGATCCGCGTGGCGAGCAAGTCGCCATCGCCGCCCCTCGCACACATCGTGCTCGAGAAGCCGCCGCTGGTCATTCCGCCGCAGCCGGAAATCAAGGTCGAGCCGCTTGCGCAAGTGGAGCCGAAGGTTGAAAAGCCGCGCGATGCGAGACGGTTGCCCGTCCTCGACAAGCCCGCGGTCGCGGCGCAGACGGTCGCCGACGCACGCGAACGGGCCGCGATATCCGGCCTGCTGCAATTCAAGGACAGCTTCGCCGACATGCGCGATGCGGTCGACGTCGAGAAGCTCACCGATACCGGTGCGATTCGCCGCGGGACCGGCGCTGCCGCAACGCTCGATCGCACGCTGCTGACGTCCGGGCACGGCACGCGCAGCGCCGGTGTCAACTTGGATGCACTGTCGCATGCCACGGGCGGTGTCGCGCTTGCCGGACGCGAGACGACCAAGGTCGACGCACCGCCGGGTACGATCAGTGCCAAAGGGACACACGCGGTCGCCGACCGTGGTGCCCACTCAGGCGCGTCCAACATTAACGCTGATGCGCGCGAGCGCTCGATCGAGGACATCCGCCGCGTCTTCGATTCGAACAAGGGGGCGATCTTCGCGATCTACAACCGGGCGTTGCGGCAGGACCCGTCGCTGCAGGGCGAGGTCGTTTTGGAGTTGCAGATCGATCCACTCGGTCGCGTGCTCACCTGCCGCGTGGTGTCGTCGGATCTCCCCGACGCAGGTCTGATGGAGAAGATCGTCAGCCGCATTCGCCTGTTCGACTTCGGCACGAAAGACGTCGGCACGACGATGATCAGCTATCCGGTGCAGTTCTTGCCCACCTGATCAAGGAGGTCAGAGTAGGTCAGGTGCCTTCCGTCGCGGAAGGCACTCTGACCTACTCTGACCTTCTCCTCGCTGTCCTGCCGCGGAAGGCAATGTGACCCCCTTCCTCTTCGCGGAACGGTGCTTGGCACCTGTTGCCGATTCAGTGGTTCGCGCGATGCGTTGTCGCGCCCGATGAGCGCGCGGACAAGCACCACGGCGACACTGATGCGATCCGCGACGTGCGGCGCTCCGCCGAGGGCGGAGAACGGCGTCCAGACTGCGGTGGTCGGCTGCGCGTGATCGCGGATGTGACCCGCCCGGACATCATTCAAAGAATCCGAACGACCGTCGCACGGCACGTCGCCCGACAACAGGCGCCGCCGGAATTCAGCGCGATCAGTAGTAGGCAACGGTTCACTGAAACTCCGCAACCTCCGGGGTAAGCGGACGCGTCTCGCAGATCAGCGACTTCCGGATCAACCACGGCGCGTGTGCGTGATCGGCCACGCATCCAGCGGCCGTTCGCCTGATGCCACATCCCTGGCGAATTCAACACCGGCTTCCGTTTCGCTGCGCAGTCGCGTCATGCTCAGCCCGATTCACGAAGACGCGGTTTGTGTTTCACCCGGCACCAAGATCACCGGCGGCAAAGTCATGAGCGGCAAGACCCAGCGCAACGCCACTCTGCAAGCTGGTTAGGTCTGCCTTCGCCTATCGCACCCGCAAGAGTTGGTCGACGTCGCGTTGGGCCATTGGCAAGGCCGAGCACTTGGCGGGCGGTGCCAACCCGCGCTTTATAGTCACCACGCTGCTGGACTCGACATCGGCTATCGCGCTGGACGCGCAGGGTCGGCGCCGGGGCGCGGCCGAATCGCGTGTGATGCCACAGTGCGACGGTTGGTGACCTGGCGCCTCTACCCGCCGCTTCGCACGACTCGGGTTCCCAGCGCGTCGAACAGCCAAAGTACTGCAACCGACATCCCCAACAACGGCAATATGGCGCACGCGACCACCGCCGCAAGTACAAGCGCTCGTGGCCACGCCATATTCGACTTTGCCGGCACACCCATACTCGCCCTCGGACGACGCTTCCACCACGACGCGAGTCCCGTGACCGTCATCCAGATCAGCGCCGCTGCAACCGCCGTGTTACTCCAACGGTTGATCGCTCCGTAGTCACCTTGGTGCAGATGCACGCCGGCATCGATGAGCCGCGCCATGACAGGATTGCTGGACCCGTGGATGTTCGCTTTGATCTCGCCGGTGTAATGGTCCGCGATGATGTAGCGATCTTGCCCTGGCGGCGAATCGACATTCCGAACCCACCAGTCGCTGTTCGGCTCGGCGCCGAGTCGGATCTGCAACGTCCCAACGACACCGTCGTGTCGCGCATCGGCGACGATACGATCCAACGCTCGCCCGGCAAGTACGGCGGAGCCCAGCGAAGCGCCGCCCGGACTGAATCCGGCCGGGTTCTCCTGGTCCAGACTGTGCTGTAGCGGGGCGAGAATCTGGCCGCCCCAGAACGCGGTCCAGGGCATTGCTGTAAGCAGAAAGCCGAGGATCAATAGCGAAAACCAGGCGGCAACACATGCGTGCAGATCGCGCCAGAAAACTCGCGAGCCGGGGCGCGTGCGCGGCCATAACGCGCGCTGCCAGCCCATCCCTTTGGTGGGCCACCACAGATAGAGGCCGCTGACGATCATCACCATCGCCCAGCAGGCACCGAGTTCGAGCAGCCAGCTCCCCGGCCTTCCGAGCGGCCACCCGCCATGGAGATTGCGTGTAATACCGGGCAGCCACGACCACACATCCAGACTTCCGAGCATCCGCGGCCCATAGGGATCGACGAATACCGGTCGCACGAGACCGTCATCTTGCTGCAGCAGCAGCGTCGATCGGTCCGCGGCATCGGCCAGACGGATTTCGGCGAGCGACGCACGCGACTCGGCGGCGAGCGCGGCCGCCAACTGGGCGCTGGCTGGCGCCATCGATCCGTTGGCTACGACGAATCTGAGTTCAGGCTCACTCGCATCCATCCACGCGTACGACCACAGATACAGCGATCCGGTGATGCTCTGCCACAGTACGAACGGCACGACGAGCAGCACAGCGAAGAAGTGCCAACGCCAGAACAGGCGATAGACTCGTCCGTCGCCAACGGATGCAACATCGACCGACGGGACGGATTCCGTAAATGGCGCAGCCATCAATCCTCTCTCACGACCGGATGCGATGTCATTCTAACGAGCAGGTTATGCCCGGGGTGCGGCAAATTGCCGCACGTTGATTGCGACGTCGATCGGTAGACTCCGCGCCCATTGAGTTCCAACTTCTCAGGTGTCAGAGCCGATGTCCACTCGATGCGATCGATCGTCGATCCCCGCGCACTGTGTGTTGTGCCTCTGCGTTGCCTCCATGCCGCTATCCGCGCAAGAACCGAGCGCCGCGATCGAAACCGTCAAGATCACCGGAGAGCGGTTGAGCCTCGCGGCGGCGCAAAATGCCGTTGCAGAGATTCCGGGCGGCGCGACGCTCATCGACATGAACAAAGTGAGCGAGCGCAATGTATCGAGCCTGGCCGATGCGCTGCGCTACGTGCCAGGCGTGTTCTCGAACAGCGCTAACGGCTCGGACGGCATCTTCTTCTCCAGCCGCGGCTCCAACCTCGACGCAACCGACTACGACATGAACGGCATCAAGCTGCTGCAGGATGGCTTGCCAATCACCACCGCAGACGGCAACAACCACAACCGCCTCATCGACCCTCTCAGCGCGCGCTATGCAACCGTCGCGCGCGGAGCGAATGCGCTTACGTACGGCGCGAGCACGCTGGGTGGTGCGATCGCCTTCGTATCACCGACTGCACGCGACAGCGAACCGCTCGAGGTGATCGTCAACGGCGGCAGCTTCAGTCAGCTGCAGGGCCGCGCTACGGTCAGCGGCGAATTCAGCGACGAACTCGACGGCTTGTTGACCGTGGAAGGCAAGGAATGGGAAGGCTATCGCGATCACAACAAACAGACACGCTATGGGGCGTACGGCAACACCGGCTGGCAGGTGACCGACGCCGTGAGCACACGTTTGTACGGCAGTTACATCAACAACGAACAGGAACTTCCCGGGTCACTGAGCGACGCGCAGGTGCGTCGGGACCCTGATCAGGCCAGCCCCGCCGCGATTGGCGGCAACTTTCAACTGAACGTCGACGCCTGGCGCCTCGCGAACACCATCACTTGGCAGCTCGACGCGATGCGCAGCTTCTTCATCGGCTTCTCGATCGAAGAGCAGGAGCTGTTTCACCCGATCGTCGACAAGATCATGGTCGACTTCGACGGCGCAGGTCCTGGGCTTCCTGTCGAAGTGTTCAGCCTGCTGATTGACACCAACCACCGGGACATCGGCGGCGCGCTGCGCTACAAGCAGCGCGTTGGCGCCCACGATCTGTTGTTCGGCCTGAACTACGGCGACAGCTCTGTCGACGGCCATCATTTGCGCAACGACGGCGGCGACCGCAACGGCGTCACCGAAGACATCGACAACTCCGCCACCAGCGTCGAGGGCTTCGCGATGGATCGCTGGCAGTTCGACGACCGGTGGACGCTGATGGCCGGCGCACAATTCGTGGCCGCCGATCGACAGGCGAAGACGCGCGACGTTGCTACCGGAGCCACCAGCAATCCGAACGACGATTTCTCGACCGTGAATCCGCGTATCGGTCTGATCTATGCGATCACCGACGACGCGACCGTCTATGCAAACGCCAGCCGCCTGTACGAGCCGCCGGCCAACTTCGAGTTAGCGGATGACGTGAAGGGCAACAACCACGTCCTCGATCCGATGCAAGGCACCGTCGTGGAGATCGGCACGCGCGGCCACGGCAACATCGGCGCGCGCAACAGTTGGGGATGGGAAGTGAACGTCTACCAGGCGTGGATCGAGGACGAGATCCTGTCGGTGGATGACCCGAACGCGCCGGGCACGAGCTTGTCGACCAACGTCGACCAGACGATTCACGCCGGCGTCGAAGCGCTCGTCGACTTCCATCTCGCGCTGGACGATTCGGGTACGCATACGCTCACGCCATTGCTCAGCATCAGCCTGAATAATTTCTCGTTCGACAACGACGCCGTTTACGGCAGCAACCAGTTGCCGGCTGCGCCCGACTATGTCGTGCGTGGCGAAATTCTGTATAGACA
Source organism: uncultured Pseudomonadales bacterium (assembly GCA_964445675.1). Lineage (GTDB taxonomy): Bacteria > Pseudomonadota > Gammaproteobacteria > Pseudomonadales > Azotimanducaceae > DATJGR01. The sequence continues at coordinate 9,035 of CAYUMA010000291.1, forward strand.
CGCGAGCGGATTCTTCGCAGGACCTACATTCGATATCGTGAGTGAGCGCTACGCCGACTTCGTCAACAGCTACACCGTGGATTCCTACAACCTGCTCGGATTCCGCGCCGGGTGGGACCGGAACACCTGGCGTGTGTACGCTGAGTTCCGCAACGTGCTGGACGAGCACTACATCGCGACGACGGGTGTCCGCGATGTTGCTGCACCGGACGCGGAGATTCTCAACCCCGGCGAACCGCGCGCTGCGTTCGTGGGAGTGCAGGCACGGCTTTAAGCACGCATCGATGGTGATTGGCGTTAACATCGGCGCTGCCGGCATATCTCGGATCGCGCGTGACGCCCTTCGTCGAATATCCAGCCTTTATGACCCTGCGACGTCTGCTACTGGTGCGGACTCTGTTGTTCGTCGTGTTGTCAGCATTGCTGGCTCTCGTATCGCTGGTCAGCGGCTTTGCATTACCCGTCGAGCCGATCGCGGCCATCATCGGCGCCGTCGCACTGATGACGCTGCTCAGCTGGTTGCGGCTCGCCGCCAAGCGCCCGGTGCACCCGGTTGAACTCCCGCTCCAGCTCGGTATCGACATCGCCGCGCTGACGGCATTGTTGTACTTCACGGGCGGTTGGACGAATCCGTTCGTATCGTTGTATCTGGTCCCGATCGCCGCTGCAGCTGCGATGCTGCCGGGCTGGCTTGCCTGGATCGTAGCGATCGTCGCAGTGCTCTGTTACACCCTCATCGCCATGTTTCATCAGCCACTGGAGCAGGTGGCCGGCACGTTCTCGATACACGTGCTCGGTATGTGGCTTACGTTCGTCATCGCTGCCGGACTGATTGCCTACTTTGGAACGACGATGGCGGCACTGCTGCGGTCCCGCGCGCAGGCGTTGGCAGCCGCGCGCGAAACGAACCTGCGCAACGAGCAGATCATCGGAGTGGCTACGCTCGCGGCCGGCACGGCTCACGAGCTATCGACACCCCTCGGCAGCATCGCGGTGATCGCGAGTGAGCTCAGGGCAGACATGGCGCCGCATGTACGAGGCGACATCGATCTGATCATTGCGCAGATCGACGTGTGCAAAGACATCTTGCGTCGCCTGCGCGCCGCCGCGATGCCGATGAGTGAAAACTCAGGCGTGCAGCGCGTCGATGCGTTCATCGACGACGTTCGCGAGCGCTTCGAGCTGCTGCGACCGACGGTCAACTTGGATATTCGGGTCGACGATGATCCACCGCATCCGTATATCGTTGCCGATGCGACGCTGCAACAGGCGGTCCTGAATCTGCTGAACAATGCCGCCGACGTGTCGCCTCATTCCGTCGCTTGCTCGGCGCGGCGCACCACGAACCACCTGCTGCTCGACATTCGCGACCGCGGTGCTGGCTTCGTTGCCAACGGCGTCACTGAGGGGATGGGCATGGGGCTACTGCTCGCGAACGCGACGATCGAACGGCTCGGCGGATCGGTTCACATCGCGGACCGCGAAGGCGGCGGCGCCTGGGTCCAGGTGACGCTTCCGTTGACGTCCACGATCGTCGCGTCATGAAAGGTGAGCGCCCCGAAGCACTCGCAAGCGATGGTCCGACGCTGCTGCTGGCCGATGACGACGCAGTCTTCCGCGACGTGTTGTCGCGCGCGCTCGGAAAGCGCGGATATCTCGTCACCACCGCACACGACACGGCGAGCGCATTGGCGTTGGCGGCCGAAGATCCTCCCGAATACGCGGTCGTCGACTTGAAGATGCCCGGCGCCTCCGGCTTGAAGCTCGTCGAACAATTGCATCAGTTGGAACCCGCGACACGAATCCTCGTATTGACCGGCTACGCCAGCATTGCGACTGCGGTACAGGCGGTGAAGCTCGGCGCGATCGGTTACGTCAGCAAGCCTGCTACCGCGGATGAGATCGCAGCGGCATTGGAAAACGCTCGCGGCGACAGTTCGATCGACGTCGATCTACATCCTGCGTCGATCGAGCGCATCGAATGGGAACACATCCAGAAGGTGTTGAGCGAACATGACGGCAACGTCTCAGCGACCGCGCGAGCGCTCAAAATGCATCGCCGGACGCTGCAGCGAAAGCTGGCCAAACGCCCGGCGCGTGGTTGATCGCTGTCTGAAAAGCGCATCAGCCTGCGCGCGCCGTTGTGTGCTCGTTAGGGCGTTACGCGAAACGTCGCGGTGACGCCGGATCGGGGCGCACAGAACGACCGGTCCCAATACAAACTCCTCAGGTACTTCTCGTCGGTGAGGTTGTAGCCGTTGACGGCGACTTCGTACTACTCGCGGAACGCGTAGCTGAAGTAGCCCGAGGATCATTCGGCCGTTAAGCGTTCCCTGGGCCGTGCTCGTACTGAAAAGGCCGACATCGCCGTCCTGATGCGCGCTTTTGGGATGCGATACCGGTGTTTGCCGGCGGATTGTTTGCCGAAGGCAGTGCGCA
>CAYUMA010000292.1:0-2511 GCA_964445675.1 uncultured Pseudomonadales bacterium
CTCTGGGAATACGGCGTGTCCTTCAAGCTCAACCGTTAAGCGCGGTGCCAGGCGTTGCATTCGTTGCAGATAGTGCCGGGTGTCGCGGCTGCAAGAAAACCTGGGGCCACCATCCGCAACGAACGCAACGCCTGGCACCCAACTCCGCCGGCACTTATGGCAGCCAACGAACGCAACACCTGGCACTACGCCAGCCGCGGCCGCAACTCGGTGATCGCGCGCGTCGATTCGCTCAAACTCTGCTGCCGGTATAAATCGAAGTAACGCCCGCGCAGCGCCACCAACGCGTCGTGCGAGCCCTGTTCGATGATGCGCCCGTGCTCGATCACGACGATGCGCGTGGCGTTGCGGATCGTCGACAGCCGATGTGCGATCACAAAACTGATCCGTCCCGCGAGCACGTTCGCCATGCCGCGTTGAATGCGCTGCTCGGTGTCGGTATCTACCGATGACGTCGCCTCGTCCATCACGAGGATCTGCGGATCGGCGAGGATCGCGCGCGCGAACGACACCAGCTGGCGTTGTCCGGCCGACAGCCGGCCGCCGCCTTCGCCGACGTTGGTCAGATAACCCTGCGCGAGCTCGGTGATGAACTCGTGCGCGCCGGCCAGGCGCGCCGCGTCGTGCACTTGCGCGTCGGTTGCATCGAGGCGGCCGTAGCGGATGTTTTCGAGAATCGAGCCCGAGAACACGTGCGCGTTCTGCAACACGATGCCGAGGTTCGACTGCAGCCAGTGCAGCGAGCGCTTGCGGTAATCGATGCCGTCGATCAGCACCGCGCCGCGCGTCGGCTCGTAGAACCGGCAGACGACGTTGACGAGCGTGCTCTTGCCGCCGCCGGTGGCGCCGACAATCGCGATCGTCTCGCCGCGCGACGCGGTCAGATTGATGTGGTCGAGCACGCGTCGGCCGTTGCCGTAGTCGAAGCACACGTCTTTCAGCTCGATGCGTTCGATGCGCGCGGAGCCGCCATCGGCACCGATGCTTTGCCGCAAAGGTAAGTCGCGCTGCAGCGCGGTTGCGTCGATGACGTCCTGCGAGTCGCGGATCGCGGGCACCGCTTCAACGAGACTGATGATCCGTTCGGCTGAAGCCTGTGCCATCTGCATCTCGGCGAACCAGCGGCCGAGTTGCTCGATCGGATCGAAAAAATGCCGCGCGTAGGCCATGAACGCGACCAGCGTGCCGATGCTGATCACGCCGTGCAGCAGATCGAAGCCGCCAATGGCCAGCGTGACCCCGGTTGCGAGGCTTGCGAGTGTCACGACGATCGGCACGTAGATCGCGGCCTGGACCTGGTTCTGAATCGACGCGTCGTAAAGCGTGCCGGTGAGCTGCTTGAACTCGGAGAGGTTTTCGTTCTCGCGCACGAATGCCTTGCTCGTCAGCACGCCCATGATGCTTTCGTTGTAGGTGCCGGTGATACGCGAGTTGGTCCGGCGGACCTGCCGCGCGCTGCGCAGGATGCGTTTCTGGAACCGTGCGCTGACCCAACCGAGCACCGGGATCACCGCGAGCGCCATCAGTGCAAGCTTCACGTTCATCACGAGCATGGCAGTCGCGATCCCGATCATCATCGTTGCGCCCCAGACGATGTCGAGGAACCCCCAAGCAAGAATGTTGGCGAGGCGCTCGCAATCCGACGTCATCCGCGCCATCAGCCAGCCGACCGGACGGTGGTCGTAGAACGAGAACGACAGCCGCTGCAGATTTTCGAACCCGTCGCGGCGGATGTCGTGGCTGATGTGCGTGCGCAGCTTGCCGCCGGCCCAGATGAAACTGCCGACCGAGATCGCGATCACGATCGTGCACGCCATGTACGCGAGCCCGAACGGCACGAGATTGGTCTCGCGCCCGTACACGTCGATCGCATCGATGACGCCACGCGTGATCAGCGGAAACGCGACCTCCATCAGCGCGGTCGCAACCGCGAACCCGCCGAGCAGCGCGAGCTCGCGGCGATACGGCCGCGTGTAGGAGAAGAGCTTCTTCCACAGGCCGAGCCGCATCCGACGCGCGAGCGCTTCCTCGTCGAAGCCGTCGTCGTAGTTGTCGTCGTCGTACATCTCTCTTTACTCTTACTCGTTCCCGGTTCGAAAAATATCCGTGCGAATTTCGGCATCCAGCGATCCCTGGATCTGGCACAGGTGTCGATACGGACCTTCGACGTTGGCAAGTTCGGCGTGGCTGCCGAGTTGTACACAACGTCCTGCCTCGAGCACGACGATACGATCCGCATCGACCACCGAGGACAATCGGTGCGCGATGATCAGCGTCGTGTGCCGGCCGCGGCGCGCGCGCAACGCCGCGAGGATGCGTCCTTCGGTGTCGGTGTCGACGGCCGACAGTGAGTCGTCGAGGACGAGCACCGGCGACTGCTTCAGCAGCGCGCGCGCCAACGCGAGCCGCTGCCGCTGACCGCCGGACAATGTCACGCCGCGCTCGCCGACCAGCGTGTCGTAACCGTCCGGGAGCTCGAGGATCGACTCCGCAAGCGCGGCGTCGGCGCAG
>CAYUMA010000293.1:0-1519 GCA_964445675.1 uncultured Pseudomonadales bacterium
TTGGCGGATTGCGTAGGGGAAAGCAGCGCCCGGGCGCGACCAGTCGATCGTACCGGCGTCGATGACGCGTCCCGCCTTGTCGATCACTTCCATCTGATGATTCGCGAGGTAAGTCGCGTCTTTGGCCATCGCAGGCAGCACGTCCTTGCGCAAGATCGTCGGCGGCACCGTCCAATCCGGATTCAACACGAGGTATTTCATCTCGGCGCGAAACACCGGCGTTGCGCGATAGGGTTTCCCAACGACCGCGCGCGTCGTCCATGTCGCTTTGTTGTCTTCGACGTAGTACACGCGAAAGCCGGCGATGTTGACGGCGACGAACCGCGGCGAACGGTCGACGAGCACCCACCGCAACCGTTCGAGGTTCACCCGGATTTGATCGACGCGCGCCTGCGCCGATACGTTCAGCTCTTCGATCGTACGTTTGCCGACAACGCCGTCGTCGCCCAGACCGTGGCTGCGCTGAAACGCCTGGACTGCGCCGGTCAACTCCGGATCGAAGTGTTCCGGCTCGACCGCGCTGCCGCCGATTTGATAGCCCTCCGCGAGCAGGCGTGTGCGCAATGCCGCGACGCGCGCACCCCGATCGCCTAGGCGCAGCGTTGGTCCTTCTGGAACGACGACCCAGCTATTCGATGCTGCATTCGAGCCATTGGCGGCGGCAAAGCCGCGATAGCGGGCGAGCAATGCGCGCATGGCTTCATAAAGGGCCCCGTGTCCCATTTCCAGCATGAACTGGTGCGCAAGATCCTCGGCCCGCAGGATCCGGTCGAGCGCTTCGAACGGTCCGCCGGCACCGACATTGCGCGAATAATTCCAGGTGGTCTCGATGCTGTTCGGGTCGACCTTGCCGAACCGGCAGTGATACGCAAAGCGCAAGAACGCTTCGGTTAACAGAAGGTCCGCGTCGATCTGGAGGCCGCCGGACAATGTCGACAGCGGCGCCAGCGCGGACAACTGCGACGCCAGGTAGTCCGCCGGATCGAGCCCGTGGCTTTGTGCGTCCTCGACCATGGCCACGAACGCATGCGCCGTTGCATCGTTCCATGCCGGCGCGAAATTGCGACTCTGGTAGAACGCGAGCAGTACTTGCGGTGCCGCGAAGCGGATGTCGTTCGCAGCCGCATCGGGCCCGGTCAGTTGTTCGAGGCGCTGCCGCATGAGTTCGGCGCCAGCGTCTGGCGCAGTCGCGGCGCCAACGGGAAGCCCCATGAATAACAGCAGAATCAGGAACCAATTACAAAATTTGGCAGAAGAGTAGGGCTGTACGCGAGTTCGTCTTGTAACATTCGCTGCACGCCACTGACTGCTGCCGGGATCGATCGATATGAAGATGCTGCTGCTGCTCATGGGTCTCGGCTTATCCAATGCGTCATTACACGATCAACGCGAACTCGGCTTTTACCATACCCACACCGGTAAGGCGTTATCGGTTGTCTATTACCGCGACGGGGCTTACGTGCCCGAGGCGCTGCGCAACATCGATGATTACCTGAAGGATTTCCGCAATGGTGAGCGC
>CAYUMA010000294.1:0-3756 GCA_964445675.1 uncultured Pseudomonadales bacterium
CAGAACTAAGCCGCTGAATACAGCGGACAGGCCGGACGGCGAACGCCCGAGGCCCGACTTTTTTATCGACTGCATATCTGTTTCCTACTTAAACGAAATGAACTGCGTGCACGCGAAGATCCACGTACGGCACCATATTGAAGTGTAGTCCTGACACGAAGGGTTCATTCACCGGGGCCGCCCTGCGAACGCACCTTGCGGTGACCCACCCGTTTCCGGCGCTCGACTCCAACAGTCGAATTATGCCGTGCGTTCGAGGACGCATCCTACACAAGCGATTGCCTCGGAGAAAGCGCTACAGACACGTCGTTTACAAGGATTCTGCGGGATGGCCTCGGAGCGCACCGATTATGACCATGAAGTCGGGAAGCACGCCCGGAATGCCACAGAAAGGTGCGGCGCGAGCGGCTAGGCCTTCGATCGGGATGCCCTCGACCGAGAACCGTGCTTCCGGCGCCTGCGCGAGTGAGACGTAGAGAATTCCCGTCGATTCATCGAGTGGCGCGTGCAACAGCACGTTCTGGTTGACGAGTTCGTAGTCGGTGATCTGGTACCGCCGCTCGTCGATTTCGATCACTTCACCAACGAGCCGATTGAGTGGGTTCATCGGAGACAAGCTTAGAAGGGGAGACGCGCGCGCTGTCGAAACCTTGTGAGACTGAGACCGAATGCAGAATGTGCAGCTGTTCAACGCGGCTGACACCGTTGCGGGCTTGTTGGGCGTTTCGATCACGGTATCCGCGATCGTCTCCAGCTGGCCACAACCCGATACAACCACCGCGTCACGTGGTTGTTCCTGCGCGAACCGCTACGCCGTGTGCGATCGGAATGTCGCCGAGGATTTGCGCGGCGGCCTTGGCCCGATCGCAATCGGGAGGGGAGTTCCTCCCACATTGATCGCTTCCACATTCGAGCCGATGTCGTGGGAGCGATTTCGAAATCGCGACCCTGTCAGTCCGGCAAACCCAGCACCCGCTTCGCGATCACGTTCAGCTGCACTTCGCTCGTGCCGCCTTCGATCGAGTTCGCCTTCGAGCGCAGCCACTGCCGTGTCGTATTCAATTCGCGCTCGCTGAACCCGGCGCCGTCCCAACCGACCGCGTGCGTGCCCATCGTCTCGAGCAGCACTTCGTATTTGCGTTTGTTCTGTTCGGTGCCGTAGTACTTGAACACGGAACTGAGGTCGCCGTTTGCGCGGCCGGCCTTCGCTTCTTCGACTGAACGCCCCAACGTCAATTGAAAGGCGCGGTCGTTCATCCGATGCGCGGTGATCTTGCTGCGGATCGCGGCGTCGGCGATGTGGCCGCCTGCGTCACCGACATATTCCTTGGCGATGTCTTCCATTTTGCGACCCGTCGTGCCGAGCGCCGAGTTGCCACCAATGCCGGCGACCATCTGCCGCTCGTGCTGCAGCAGCCGTTTCGCGATCGTCCAGCCGTGATTCACGGTGCCCACGAGCTGATGCTTCGGCACTTTGACGTTGTCGAAGAACGTCTGACAGAACGGCGAGGAGCCGCTGATCAACGTGATCGGTGACGTGCTGACGCCGGGGGAGGCCATGTCGAACAACAGAAAGCTGATGCCCTCGTGTTTGGGCGCGTCGAAATTCGTCCGCACGAGACAGAAGATCCAGTCCGCTTCATCCGCGTACGACGTCCAGATCTTCGAGCCGTTGACGAGATAGTGGTCGCCCTTGTCTTCGGCTTTTGTGCGCAGGCCCGCGAGGTCGGAACCGGAGCCCGGTTCCGAATACCCCTGACACCAGCGGATCTCACCGCGCACGATTTTCGGTAGATGTTCGAGCTTCTGTTCTTCGTTGCCGAATTCGAGCAGCGCCGGTCCCAGCATCCAGATGCCGAAACTCGACAGCGCGGGCCGCGCGTTGATGCGCGCGAGTTCCTGTTGCAACACGCGATTTTCGTCGATCGATAGGCCGCCGCCGCCGTACTGCTTCGGCCACATCGGACACGTCCAGCCTTTTTCCGCCATCCGCGTCAGCCACGCGCGCGACTCCGGGTTGACGAATTTTTCGCGGCGGCCGCCCCACACCGTTTCTGCTTCGTTGCCGGGCGTGCGCATCGACTCGGGACAATTGGCTTCGAGCCAGGCGCGGGTTTCGTTGCGGAACGTGTCGAGGTCGGTCACCGGTGTTGTCTCATGTGATCGGTTGTGTCGGCGATTCTAACGGTGTTGGTGGCGCTGCTATAGTGCCGCGACATCGCTGCAGCCGGGAAGAAACGATGGCAGGCCCAATCGCTATCGATGGTCGTGTCTTTCGCAATACGTTGTCGCAGTTCTGCACGGGCGTCGTCGTTGCAACCGGATGCCTCAACGGCGAGCCCGCCGGATTTGCCGCGCAATCGTTTACGTCGCTGTCGCTCGATCCGCCGCTCGTTGCCGTGTGCCCCAGCAAGACGAGCACGAGCTGGCCGAAGCTGCGCAGCTCCGGGGCCTTCTGCATCAACGTGCTGTCGGCGCGGCAGAAAACCGTGTGTGATCAGTTCGCGAAGCCGGGACAATTCGCCGACGTCGGTTGGCGCCGCGGCGTAACCGGTTCGCCGGTACTCGACGACATCATCGCGTACATCGACTGCGATCTCGAAGCCGAACACGACGCGGGCGATCACGTTATCGCGATCGGTCGCGTGCGCGAAATGCAGATCTGCGACGCAACCGCTGAGCCGTTGCTGTTCTTCCGTGGCAGCTACGGGCGCTTCGAAACGTTCATCTAGTCCGTCAGTTGGGAAAGCGATCATGTTCAAAACGCGCGTCTGCGACATCCTCGGCATCGAGTATCCGATCGTGCTCGCCGGCATGGGCGGCGCCAGCACGCCGGAGCTTGCGGCCGCGGTCTCCAATGCCGGCGGCCTGGGTGTGCTCGGTGCGGCGGGTTGTGGGCCGAAGCAGCTGCGCGAGTGGATCCGGCGCACGCGCGAATTGACCGATAAACCGTTCGGCGTCGACACGTTGCTGCCGGCGTCGGTACGCCGCGCGAGCGACGCCCATACCGACGGTCCGACGCCGCTCGACCTGCTGCCGGACATGCAGGCGTTTGCCGTGCAGTTCATGGCGGCGCAACACCTCGAGCCGGTTGATGTCGCGACGCTGCGCGCGCGCCGCGAACCGAACGAGCCGGTGCCGTTGTCGAAAGAATTTTTCGATGCGCAGATGGAAGTGGTCATCGACGAATGCGTGCCGGTGTACGCATCGGGACTCGGCAATCCGGGACCGTGGATGCCGCGTTTGCGCGCCAACAACACGAAGGTGCTGTGCGTCGTCGGCAAAGTGAAACACGCGGTGCAGGTGATTCAGGCCGGCATCGACATCGTCGTGGCCCAAGGTCACGACGGCGGCGGCCACAATTCACCGATCGGCACGATGGCGTTGATCCCGCAAGTCGTCGACGCGGTCGGCGACGTGCCGGTGCTCGGTGCCGGCGGCATCACCGACGGCCGCGGCATTGCGGCGGCAATGATGCTCGGGGCTGAAGGCGTATGGGTCGGCTCCGCGTTTCTCGCGGCATTCGAAGCCGGCATTCAGGATTTCCAGAAACAGGCGATCGTCGATGCTTCTGAAGACGGCACCGTCGTCTCGCGCAGCGTGACCGGGAAGCCCGCGCGGATCATCCGCAGTTTGTGGACCGACGCGTGGCAACGCGCGAACAGAGAACCGCTGCCGATGCCGTTTCAGGGCGCCGTGTCGGGACCCGTGATGGCGGCGGCGACGCGCGACAAACGCGGCGACATCAATCCGGGG
>CAYUMA010000295.1:0-2061 GCA_964445675.1 uncultured Pseudomonadales bacterium
ACCAGATCGTTAACCGTGCTCGCGCCGGGGCCGAGCCACATGGGTGACACGATGCTGAATACGAAGTTGCATGCGTAGGCGAGCAGCAGGCTGTCGGTCGTCAGGAATGTGATCCCAACGGGCAGCGTCAACACCGGCGCCGCGATACCGACCCACAGCCGCGCATTCACCGAACGCGCGCGCAGGCGATCGGAGATCCAGCCGCCGGACGTGACGCCGATCAAGCCACCCAGCGCGGCGGACAACCCGAGGATTGTTCCGGTCGTCGATGCATCGACACCGTGGACGCGCAGCATGAATGGCGGCGCCCAGAACCCGATGCCGTACGTGACGAACGCGATGAACGGAAACCCGAGGCCGATACAACGCAGCGTCTTGCAGCGAAAAATCATCGAAAACGCGGCCGGATCCTGCGATGCCAGGTTCTGCCCCCACGACAGCGCGGCATACACGCCGACGCCGAGTGCGATCCATTGTGTCGGATTGCCCACCAGCGCGATGAGCCCGATCACCAGCACCGTAACGATCAGGGCAGCGACGATGTTCGCAAGCAGCGCGCGGCGACCAATCCGCGCAGCAGCGATCAGCGTCAACGGTGGCAGTACCGCGAGGAGTTCGCGACCCGCAACCCGAAACGGGTGCGGTTCGACGCGCTCGGTCAACCCCTCGCTGTGACCGCGGCGCGGCTCGCGCAACGTCGCCACCCACAACGACATCACGAGGCCGGGCAGACCCACTGCAAAAAACGCGGCGTGCCACGGCTTCAGTCCGAACGGCGCGTTCGCGGGATCGGGAAATGCGTCGCGCCAACCGTCGAGGATCATCCCGCCGAGGAAGATCCCGATGCCGGCGCCGATGTAAATGCCACTCGAGTAAATCGCGAGTGCAGTTGCGCGCAGCCGCGGCGGAAACGAGTCGGACAACATCGAGAACGCCGCCGGTGTTGCGCTCGCCTCTCCGATCCCGACGCCGAACCGGCACACCGCGAGCATGCCGAAGCTGCGCGCGGTTCCTGACAGCGCGGTCATCAGACTCCAGAACGCGAGGCCGACCGAGATCAGATTCTTACGCACCCAGACGTCGGCGAGTTTGCCGAGCGGAATGCCGAACACGGCGTAGAACACCGCAAACGCAGTGCCGAACAGGAAGCCGAGTTGCGCGTCGGTGACGCCGAGGTCGGCTTTGATGTCCTCGGCCAGAATCGACAGGATCTGGCGGTCGATGAAGTTGAATACGTAAACGATGACGAGCACGAAGAGCACGTATTTCGCATAACGGCCGCCGACCTCTGCGGATTCGTCGATCGATTCGCTCACTGATGAGCGTCTTCGACCGTGACCTGCCCCGTGATCCTGCGCCAGATCAGCGCCCACGACATGCCGACCGCAAGGAACACGGCGAGGGCAACCAGCACGACCCATTCCATCGAACCGCGCGAAGCGGCGTTCAGCCAACCGACATCGACCAGCCACCACACGAGCGCGCCGATGAATGCGACGAGCACGATCAAGCCGAGTGAGCCGAGCGCGCGTCGTGTCGCCGTGATGACGAACAGCCAGCCGCCGAACAGTGCGATGCCCGCCACCGCATGCTCCGGGCCCATCACGTCATCGTGGTACGAGGCGCGCAGCCAATCGAGGAACGAATGGTGCGTCGGGTTGTACGTGATCAGTACGAGCACCAGCGCCAGCAGGAGTCGCCAGGCGAAACCCGAAAGCATGGATGAAGTCCGTTCGTCGTTACTCATTGCGTCTCCTCAAGTATCTTGGTTTTGTCTTCGTGGGCAGATTGCGTCAGCCGACGCGCGGTGCTGCTTGTGCGAGGCCCTTGCGGATGAGCCACTGTGTGCACACCGCGATCGCATCGGCGCAGTGTTGGGGCTGGCCCGCGTAGTAATGCGTCGCGCCCTTGATCTCGTGCAGCTCTTTGTCGTTGTGGCCCACCGCATCGAACAGCCGGTACGTGTGGCTCGGCGTGCAGGCGTTGTCGGCCGTGTTGCCGATCACCAGCACCGGGCACGTTACGTTGCGCGCATTCGCGACACCGTTGGCGCGTGACGCG
>CAYUMA010000296.1:0-3266 GCA_964445675.1 uncultured Pseudomonadales bacterium
GTGCTTTGAATGTGCTGGCGCAGGTTCGAGATCGCCTGGTAGGCGAGCAGCAGGCCGTCGAGTGCGTTGATGCCCCGGTGCGGCATTGCGGAGGCGTGCGCCGAGCGCCCGTGGTATTCGACGCGAACCTCGGCGACGCAGATGCACGGCATCGTCGTCAGATTGATTCCCGATGGATGCATCATCATCGCGGCATCGACGCCGTCGAAGGCGCCCGCGCGCAGCATCAGTTCCTTGCCGCCGCCTTTTTCTTCGGCAGGGGTCCCCAACAGGCGCACCGTGCCGCCCAGCTGATCACGGACGGCCGCGAGAGCAAGCGTCGCGCCGAGCGCCGACGTCGCGATCAGATTGTGGCCGCAGGCGTGGCCGATGCCGGGCAGTGCGTCGTATTCCGCAAGAACCGCCACGCGCGGGCCGGCAGAGGCGCCGACGAATTCGCTCTCGAAGGCCGTCTCCAGCCCATACACGGATCGCTGCACGGGCAATCCCTGCGCCGTCAACGTATCGCACAACAGCGCGCTCGCGTGATGCTCGTTGAATGCGAGTTCCGGGCGAGCGTGGATCGCGTGCGATACGTCAAGCAGGGTCTGCGCCAGCGCGTCGACGCGATCGCAGGCGAGCTGTTTCAATGCAGCGGTCATTGAGTTCTCCTGGGCGAAATTCTGTCGTGATGATTGCAGGTCGACGGTGCGGCGCACAACGACCCCGTGGGATCAGCGAATCGCGGTTCGTTCGAGGTGCGCACTGACGTGTCCGACTTTCTCTTCATTGGTGGTTGAGTTTCTCGTCGACTGCGAGTCCAATCGGTATGAGCCGCGTCAATGGGGTGCAGTCACGACTGCGGTGGGGTAAGCAAGTCTTGGTTCATTCGAGGGGAGCACTGACGTGAAACGATTGGGCTACGCCGCGGCCGCGGCATTCTTGTGTCTCGTATGGCAAATCCCGGCGTCCGCGGAAGAAGCGGCCGCACCCGGCGGACAAGGGGTCGAAGAAATCGTCGTGACGGGGTCCTACATCAGAGGAACGCCCGAAGACGCGGCGTTGCCGGTCACGGTCATCACGGCGCAGGAAATACTGGATCGCGGCAGCCCGAGCGCGCTGGACTTGATCCGCAGCATGCCCGAAGTCACGTCGATTCTCGGCGAGAGCAACCAGTTCGCGGGTACGGCGCAAGGCGTCATCGGTACCGGCAACATCAATCTGCGTGGCCTCGGCGGCCTGCGTACGCTCGTGCTGATGAACGGACGCCGCACCACGATTACGCCTGCCGCGGGCACCGCTGGCGTCGACACGAACCTGATGCCGATCGCGGCGATTGGACGCGTCGAGGTGCTGAAGGACGGCGCGGCGGCGACCTACGGTTCTGACGCGATCGCCGGCGTCGTGAACTTCATTACGCGGCGCGACCTGGACGGCATCGAACTCCAGGGCGAATACAAGGACATCGACGGCTCGGACGGCGACTACCGCGCGGCCATCAACTGGGGCTGGCAAGGCGACGACGGTTCGAACGTGCTGCTGTCATATGCGCGGCAGGGCCGCGGTGAACTCAGCACGTTGGAGCGCGACTATGCGCATCCCGCCTATAACGTCAATCCCACCGGCTGGTCGGCATTCAGCACGCCCGGAACCTTTGCCGCGCGTAACCTGACCGGTGGCGTCGTCACGACGCTGGTGCCATCGGTCCTCGACTCGAACTGCAATGCGGTCGGCGGATTTCAGACGCCGGGCGTATGCCGTTTCTCGTACATGCCGTTCGACAATCTTGTCGAAAAGACAGAACAGCAACAGGCGTACGGCGAGGTCAACGTAAAGTTCGGTTCGAGCACGGAACTCCACCTCGAGGCACTCTACGCAGATACGAGCCTGCCGGACTATCGCACTTCGCCGGCGTACCCGCCGCTGACCGGCCCCACCGGGCCGGGCGCGGCATACACCGCAACGAGTGCCGGCGCGACGCCGTGGGCCAACAACCCGGGCATCCTGACGGGGCTGCAGCAAGGGACCGTTGGCGCTGGTGCCACCGGCTTGACACAAGCCCAGATCGACCAGACCAACCGCATCCAACTCGGGCTGTGGCGCCCAATTGCCAACGCCGGCGTGCAACAGATCACCGGCGGCCTCGGCGGGCGGCTCTTTCACAACGAATACCAGATCGGACGCGTGTCGGCGAGTTTGTCGGGCGAGTTCGAGGACTCGTTTATGGAAGGGATCGGCTGGGATACGGCGTTGACGTATTCGGACTCCACCTACAAAAGCCTGGGCCAGGACCTGATGATCACGCGGCTGCAGGCCGGGCTGGATGGTTTGGGCGGCCCCAACTGCAACGGTATCCCGTACGGCTCACCCGGTTCGACGTGTCTGTTCTTCAACCCGTTCTCCAATGCGATCGCGCGGAACCCGGCGCTCGGCGGGACGAACCCCGGCTTTGTGCCGGCGAACGCCAACTCCACCGCCATGATCGATTGGATGCACCAAATTTGGAGAGGGACGCAAGAGCAGTCGCTGCTCGTCTATGACGGCGTCCTGAACGGCGAACTCCCGTTCCTGGAACTACCCGGCGGCAAGATCGGTTGGGCCGCGGGTGGTCAGTATCGGCATACGGAGTACCAGTCGAGCCTCGACAATCCGTTGGCCAATTCACAGATCACGCCGTGCCCGACGCCGGGTGATAACACCTGCACGTTCAAGACGGGACCGTTCACCTTCCTAGGCCAATCCGTCCCACAGCGGCTGTCGGAGAGTGTGTATGCAGCATTCGGCGAACTGGCCATTCCGATTCTCGATTCGTTGAACGCGCAATTCGCGATTCGATACGAGGACTACGGCGGTCTCACCGGTGATACGACGAATCCCAAACTGTCGATGCGCTGGCAGGCGGTCGAATGGCTCGCGCTGCGCGGCTCGGTCGGTTCGACGTTCCGCGGCCCGACGCCGATCAACCTGTCGCCCAGTGGGGTCACGGGTCTGCAGGGCGTGCAGGCCGCGGGGAACCAGTTCAAGGCGATCGACTTCTTCGGCAACCCTGCGCTGGAGCCCGAGAAAGCCGATACGTATAGCGTTGGTTTCATTCTGCAGCTGGGCGGATTCCAGGCGATCGTCGACTACTGGAATTACGACTTCACCGATCAGATCACGACCGTGCCGCAGACGTTCATTTCCAACGCAGTCGGCAATGGTCCGGGCACGGGCGCTCAGTTCGTCAACTGCAACAGCGCGCTGCGCTACCTTGTCACGTTCGCCAACGGCAACAGCTGTACGCAGGG
>CAYUMA010000297.1:0-7820 GCA_964445675.1 uncultured Pseudomonadales bacterium
ATCGCGCCGCGGCGCTCGCGATGTTGAACGGCGCCGACGGAATCGAAGAGGTGCGCGGACTCGTGCAGGAAGCCTACGATTCCGGCGTCACCGGTGTGCCGTGCTTCGTGCTGCCGAGTGGCTACGCGATCCCCGGCGCGCAACCGACGCAAGTGCTCGTTCGATTCATCGAGCGGGCGCGGGAACTCGAGGCGGAGAGGAACTAAACGACCATGACGTCACCGCAGACGTATCGGCTCTTCTGCGCAAAAGGCAGTGGTTCGATGATCGTGGAGGCGGCGATCGTGCGCGCCGCGTTGCCGGTCGAGTACGTCGATCTGCAATGGGACGACGTCGGTTGGGATAGCCGTACGCTCGCGCCCCTCAATCCGCTCGGTCAGGTGCCGACGCTCGAGCTGCCGGACGGCGCTGTGATGACCGAGAGCGCTGCGATGATTCTGTACTTTGCGCAACTGTCACCGTCCGCGGGGTTGGTGCCACCGATCGATCACCCGGCGCATGTCGCGTTCCTGCGGTGGCTCGTGTTTCTGGTCGCTGCGGTGTATCCGACGTTTACGTACGGCGACGACCCCAAACGCTGGCTCGACGGCGACGAGGAAGCCGCGAAAAAACTGCGTGCGTCGACCGACGAACATTGCAAGAAGCTGTGGCGCTACGTCGAGGGTCAGATCCAAGGTCCGTGGTTCCTCGGCGACACCTGGTCGGCGCTCGATCTGTACGTGTGGCAGATGACGCTGTGGCGCCCCGGGCGCGACTGGTTCAAGAGCGAATGTCCCAAGCTGCATGCGATCGGCATCGCAATGCATGCCGATCCGGCGTGCAAGGCCGTCGCTGCGCGCAACGGTTACTAACGGAAGCAAACTGTTAGCCAGTCATGATGAGTTCGCCGGTGTCCAAATGAACGTGACGCCGCGCTACGCCATCGCCGCCCTGTTGTTGTGGTTCGGTTTGGTATTTGCTGCGCACGGTGCGGTACGGGTCGCATTGGTCGATGCACTTGCGTCGCTGCGTGACCAAGGCTATGAAATCGTCTACAGCAACGATCTCGTCTCGTCGTCGCTGCGCATCGACGTCGCGCAGCTCGATTTCGAGCACGTCCAGAACGCGCTGCCGGCACTCGGTCTCGAGTTCCTCCGCAGCGGTGAGCTCTGGCTCGTAGTTCGTGGTCAGACGCCGACAGTTCCAGCGCCGCGCGCGCCGCTAGTGGCAACGGCCGAAGAGGGTCAGACCCCAGGAATCGAAACCGTGATCGTGACAGGATCGCGGCATCTCGTGCCGACCGGCCTCATGGGTGCGTCTGGCACCACGCTGACAGCGGAGGAAATGAATCTGACACCGGCGCTGGCAGGTGATGCCATGCGCGTCGCCAATCGATTGCCCGGTATGTCGTCGGTCGGCATCTCGGCAAAACCGCAGGTGCGCGGCGGTGTACAGGATGAGACGTTGATCCTGATCGATGGCATCGAACTACTCGATCCATTTCACCTCGCCGACTTTCAGAGCATCTTCAGCAGTGTCGACTATCGAACCGTCGATGCGATCGATGTCTACACCGGCGGTTTTCCCGCGCGTTATGGCAATCGGATGAGCGGCGTCATGGAAATTTCTACGTTGGCTCAGGAGGCCGCGCCACGCACCGAGTTCGGGCTGTCGCTGTTTTCGGCGTTTGTAAATACCCGTGGCAAGAGCGCCGATGGCAACACCAGCTGGCTCGCCTCGGCGCGACGCGGCAACCTGACGCTGCTCGTGGATTGGCTCGATAAAAAATACGGTTCGCCGAAATACGACGATGCGTATGCGCGGATCGGGCGGCGGTTGAGCGACGACCTGACCATCAATGTCGGTGCACTCGTCTCACGGGACGATATTTCGGTCGACGATAACGAGGAAGTTGCCACCTCGGATATCGACACGCAGTATCTGTGGACCCGCTTCGACATCAACCACGGCGAATCGCTGCGCAGCGCGACGATCTTGACGTATGTGTCATCGGATCGAGATAAAACCGAGCGCGATGCGCAGCCTGATGCAGTCGTTGGATTTCTCGACTACACCCAGGAAACCCGCAAATACGTGCTGCGCTCCGATTTCGCCTACGCGACAGGCGAGACGTTGATGGAGTTCGGCGTCCAGACCGAATACGGACGCAGCCATTATGACGCGGCTGCGTTGATCGACCGAGGCCCGATTGGGGAGATATTTGATGAATCGGGTATCGACGAGTTCGATATCGACACCGATCCGTCGGGTTGGTCGGGCGGGGCTTACTGGTCGGGCGAATTTCCGCTGGGTGACCGATTGGCGGTGCAACCAGGGGTGCGCTGGGACTTTCAGGACTATTACGCGAACGGCTTCGATGCCCACGCCTCGCCGCGGCTTGGTATGCGCTATGCGCTGACCGATGCGACGACGCTGCGCTTGAGTGTCGGCCGCTATTACCAGCCCGAAGGCATTCACGAGATGAAGGCGACCGATGGAGTCGATCATTTTTTCGCGCCACAACAGGCCGATCACCTCATCGCCGGCATCGCTTGGGACGCCGACTCTTGGATCGAGTTGCGCGCAGAAGGCTATTACAAGGACTACCAGCCGACCCGTACCCGTTTTGAGAATCTGTTCAACACCTTCGTTTTGTTGCCTGAACTCGAACCCGACCGGGTTGCCCTGACGCCGAGTCGCGCGCGGGTCGAAGGTATCGACCTGCAGGCGCGCTTTGAGATCTCGCCGAGTGTCTCCGGTGTATTGCGCGGCAGCTACATGAACGCCGACGATCGGATCGAGGGGGATTGGGTCTCGCGCAAATGGTCGCAGCGCTACACAGCCCAAGGGATGTTGGCGTGGCAACGTGAGTCGTTTTCCGCCTCTGTCGCATTCACGTGGCATTCCGGTTGGCGAACCACCGGATTGCCTGCGTCGGTGCCGATCGGCACCGAGCTTCCGCTCGCATCAGTTCTGAACAACCGGATGCTGACCGATTTCGTCTCCGTCGACGTCGGCCTCAACAAAACTTGGGCCGTAGGGCGCACCACGATCACGGCGCACGCCGATGTCACCAACCTTTTCAATCACGACAACCTCGCCGGCATCGACTACGCGGCCGAAGAGACTACAACGGAGGTATTGCTGATACCGGAGAAGGAGACGTTGTTGCCGTGGATCCCATCGGTCGGGATCATCATCGCGTTCTAGTCGGTGCGAACTCGCAATACCGCCGGATCCGACTGATCGATGTCGAGGTCGGTCGTCGCCGACAGCACGTCGAGACGTTGGGCCACCGACAACGCGCGAACGTCGCCGTGCAGAACAACCGTTTGTGCATGCACATGGGTTGCCTCGGTTGTGTACTTCAGTTCCGCGCCCGATTGCCGTGTCGCCCACATGAGAAATTCGTCAGCGCTGCGACCCTCTACCGTGTATCGGGGGGCTGCTTCGACCACCCAACTCCAGGGGCCGCCGGAGCCGGCGATTGACCGGGTCGTCGGGCGTCCATGAGATGAAACCAGCACCTCAGTCGGACCGTCAGCCGCGCTGATGGTGAGACGTTCACCGGCAGCCTTCATCGCAACTACTCCCTCCCGCACGGCGGCGCGCATTTCAGCATCGGTCACCGACACCACAAACTGGGTGCCGACGTGTGCCAGCGTGCCGAACGGTGTTTCGATCATCAGTGTCGCGCCCCGGCGAGGTTTTGGCCCCACATCCAGATAGATCTCTCCCCGCTCGAGTTCTAGCCGGGTCGCATGCAGCACTACTACGGTGTTGGAGTTCAAGCGGACATCGGCGTCGCGATAGCGCAGCGCCAGGAACGCCTGCCGGCCAACATGAATCCGTTGTCCGACGCGAAGTTCGTCGCCGTCGTGCAGCGGGTGGGGTGTCGCGAGCGCCGCGGATTCGACGTGTCCGGTCACCATCACGACAGTGGCTACCGGCGTTGCGGGGGGTTCTTCGCGCTGCAGGTAAACGACCGCGACAACCAACGCGGCCACGCTTGCACAGACCGCCACAATGGAGCGGCGTCGTACGCTGCGCTGCTGCGCATTCCGAATCGCCAATTCCCGGCCGAAAGTGGCTTCCCAACCCTGCTTCATATCGTCCGGCAACGAAGGTCTGGGCCCGATCACGCGAAACAGGCGCGGCAACAGCTCCTCGTCGTTACCAGGCGCGTCATCGTCGCGGCGCATCACGTCGTCTCCGCAGGCGTTTTTGCCTGAGCATCGTTGGTGAGGTTCATGGTGATCCCAACACTGCAGATCTCCCGAAGGGAGCGCCGGGCGCGTGCCAGCAGCGATTGCACGGCTGCGTCGCCAATTCCCAATCGTCCGGCGATCTCCTTGGAGCTGAATCCATCGAAGTATTTCAGTTCGAGCGCATCCGCGTAGCGGGCGGGCAGTTGATCGAGCGCCATCTGTACCATTGCAACGAGCTCGGCCTGGTGCGCGGCCGTTTCGGGTTCGTCGGCGGCTGGTGCTTCCAGCGACTCAACGACCGCACGCAGCACGTCATCATCTAGAAAGGTCACAGTCACGTCGTCGCGAGCGGCGAGTTTGTAGTGTTTGGACACCTCGTTGCGACAGATCTGAACCAGCCAGGTCAGCAGCGTTGCCTCACCGCGATACGTTTCAATGCGGCGTGCGGCGATCGTCAGCACGCGCTGGACCACGTCATCGATATCCTGCCGGGTGCGCAGACGCCGGGCCGCGTAGCGATACAGCTTCGGAAGGTATTCATCGTAGAACTCACGCATGGCGCGTTGATCGTCGTTGCGCAAGCGGCGCACCAGGCGTCGATCGCGGGCGATTTGAAGCTCTCCTTCCGGTGGTTCGTGTGGTGTCATCGCAATTTAAGAGTATGCGTTCGAAAGGCTGCCCCGGTGCTCAGTTAGAGGCGCGGTGTCGAGAAAATCTGTCGCGGTTTCGCCGAGGTACCAGACGTTGCAGTCGTTGGCGGAACCCCAGGTGCGCGATGTCCGCGACAGATTTTCGGTGTGGGCCCCCTCTTGGTATGGGTGAACGCCGCGACATGGCGATCCACCTACCCAACTCGAGGAGCGATTCGAACATGAACGGAACAGTCAAAGCAGTACCCTTTTACGTGACGGCGTTCGCCGTGTCCGTATTGGCGTGTCCGCCGGTTGCATCGGCCGCCGATGGATTCAGTGTCTTTGAACCTATCGTTGAGCTGAATGCCAGCGCCGGCGATGTCGGCTTCCACTACCTGCTCGACGGCGGCGCCTGGAAAACGGTGCAGATGTACGACCCGGACGGCGATCGACTGTTGGACCTGCGCGGAACGGAGGACCTCAAAGAACAGGGTATGACCGAACTGTTCATGGAGAGCGCCGAGCCGCCGTGCTGGAACGCACCGGACGCGGACCCTGAGGAGGTTGTCACGGTTGCGCAGTTCCTCGAGCGCTTCGAGGCAGGGATGTACACAGTCAAGGGCAGAAATCTCGCCGGCGAGGCCATCGCCATCCAGGGGAGACTGACGCACAAACTGCCTGCAGCTCCCAAGACCGATATCGTGGTCGACCCCGACAACACCGTTACGATCAGCTGGAAAACCGGAACCGATCTCGGCAATTGTGCTGTACCCCGCGGACTGCGTAATCCGGCCAAGGTCAGGGTGGTGCGCTGGGAGATCGCCGTGGAGCCCAATGCCGCCGCGCTGCCGGGTGGCGTACTGCCCAACGGCGTGCCTTTTGCCAAGCTGACGTTGCAGCTGCTTGGAAACCAACGCAGCGTGGTGGTGCCGGCGTCGTTCATCGACGGGTATCTGGCCGTGGGCGTCAACGAGTTCAAAGGCGAAGTCGGTGCGCGAGAAGTCGGCGGCAATCAGACGTTCACCGAGATCGAGTTCACGATTGGGCTCTGAGGCAACCGCGTAAAGGGGCCGTGCGTCCGAGCGACGTTGGCCCCAACGCCATCGGATGATTGCAAATGGTGGGCGAAGACGAACCGCTAACACACGCCATCGCAGCCTTGGTGATGGTCAGCGTCTTATGTCTCGTTTGCGGCTGTGGTGGCGGCGATCCTCGCGCACCGGATCGATCGCGCGTGGCACCGTCCCGAACCGACCCGGCAGCGGTCGCCGGACAACGCAGCGATGTCGCGTTGGCCGACGCAGAGGTCTCGGCGCGATATCAGATGGTAGATGCCGCTGGCGATCAAGGCGGCGCGGAAGTGATATTCGTCCTGCAACAAGCGCTACTGGACCCCGAGCCCGATATCCGCGAGGCCGCGATCGACGCACTTGCCGACATCGGCGGCGACGAGTCGGTAGCGGCGCTCGCGTACGCCCTCAATGACGACGATGCGCTGCTGCGGGAAGCGGCCGTCCATGGGTTGGGGCAGATCGGCGGAACGGCGGCGGCGGAGGTGTTGCAGGGTGTAGTGGCGGATACCGATGACGCAGTTCGCAACGCAGCCGCCGAAATGCTCATAGGACTTACGAGCGAAGCGCTTGAAGA
This sequence comes from uncultured Pseudomonadales bacterium, assembly GCA_964445675.1. Classification (GTDB taxonomy): domain Bacteria; phylum Pseudomonadota; class Gammaproteobacteria; order Pseudomonadales; family Azotimanducaceae; genus DATJGR01. Next base: position 6,467 of record CAYUMA010000297.1, read on the forward strand.
GAGCGGATCACGAGAGTGAGTTCGAACCCGGTGGCGCTGGCGCGACGGCGAACGGTGACTACGCGGCAGCACCGTCGTGTTGCGGCAGAGCGTCGGTGATGGCGTACCACGGCGCCTTCGAGCCGACGAAGATGTGATAGCTCGGCCGGATGCGCGGATCGGTGTCGAGGCAACCGCCGGGAATGTTGACGCGGCCGATCTTCGGCGAGTGTCGCGGTACCGAGCTGCCGCAGATGTCGCAGAAATTGATCCCGAAACGCGCCGCCCCCGGTAGATCGTAGACCTTCACGTGCTGTTCGCCGCGCGTCCAGCGGAATTGTTCGAACGTGACGAACAGGTTGCTCGCATGTGCGGCGCTGCGACCGCGCCGGCAGCGCGAGCAATGGCAGTTCACCATCAAGAGCGGCTCACCGTCGACCTCGAAGCGGATCGCATCGCACAGGCAACTGCCGCCGATCGCATCGGGAGACGTCGGATTGCGCACCTCGGTGGGGATGTTGGGGTCCGGAAAGCCGTCCGGCGGTCCCGCGCATGCGGGAACCGAGTCCGTGATCTGGTACCACGGCGCTTTCGACGCCGCAAAGATGTGCATCTCGGGTTTGACGCCGCAGTCTTCGACCAGATTGCCGGCCGGCACGAAGCGCAGCTCACCACCGTCGTCAGGTGCTGGTGTGACCGAGCCACACGTCGGGCAGAAGTAACGTGGACCGGTGCCGGGCGCGCCCGACGTCCAGGTGACAATGTCGTTCTTGCCCGCGAGCCATTCGAAGCCGGCGGCGGGCGCGCCCACGAACGTCGCAAAGGCGGCGCCGTGGTGTTTGCGGCAGCGCGAGCAATGGCAGTGCATCATCCACTGAAACGGACCATCGAGGCGAAACCGGATGTCGCCGCACAAACAAGTGCCAGTGGCCATCTGTGTTCTCCCGTGTTGAAAGTCAGGCGCAGTACGTGTTGTTTTGGCTCACATCAAGGCCGATAACCAAACGCCACGGGGCCTGGACGCAGCCGCTGGCGCGCGAGTTTCACCCACCGCGTCAGCACCGCGCGCGTGTCGCGCGGATCGATGATCTCCTCGATTTCGAAGTACTCCGCGGACCGGAACGGCGAGCGCAGCCGATTGAGCCGCGCCTTGATCGCGGCGAGGTGCGCATCAGTATCGGTAGCGGCCGCGAGTTCCGCCTTGTACGCGACCTCGATGCCACCTTCGATCGGCAGCGATCCCCAGTCGCCCGATGGCCACGCGACGCGGATGTGGTGACTGCCGGGTTTGTGATTCGCGCCGCCCGCGACCCCGAACGCTTTGCGGATGACGACGCTGACGAACGGCACCGGCGATTGCCCGAGCGCCGCCAGC